>JAQGNA010000656.1 GCA_028292075.1 Rhodoferax sp.
GCCGGAAATGCGGTGGTCGCCGGTATCGTACTGCGACACCTGGCCGTCCTCTGAAACGGCAAGCCGCCGCTGGTCCGGAAAGAAGGCGTACTGCAAGCCGTTCTGTCCACCGCTGCTGGAGGGGTTCGAGAGCCCCTGGGGCCACCAGCTGTCATCAGGTGGTGACATGGACTTCATGGGCGCCATCGGCTGCATCGGCGCCATGGGAGCCATGGGCGCCATCGGTTTCATCGGTTCCATGCGCTTCAGATCCAGGGTACGCCGTAGTAGTCGTTGACCGACCGGCCATAGTTTTCGTCGTAGTCCGGCACGCGGTCATGGGTGTATTTGGGCGCGCCTTGCAGTTGCTCCTTCGTCACCGGAACGACATAGCCTTCCTTGGTGGTGTCGTACTTCAGCATGTTCCACGGCAGGGGATAGCGGTCGGTGCCCATTCCCAGGAAGCCACCGAACTCGAGCGCCGCGTAGCGTACCTGCCCGGAGCGCTTGTCGATCATCAGCTCGTCGATGCTGCCCAGCTTGTCGCCGTTGCTGTTGTAGACGGCCGTGCCTTCGACACGTTCCGATGAAATGATGTCACTGGAAGAAGTGGTTGCCATGGTGGATCTCCTTGATGTTGCGGCCGGCGAGGGCGATCATCATGCCGCCCGTCAGACCGGACTTTGTTTGTCGCATGCGGCGAGGCGTGCGACGGTCGGCCACGGACCCGACGGTTTGTAGGAGTGGGGCAGCTTGCCCGCCGAGCGCGGCGTCCGGCGAAAGCCAAACGCGCGGCGGGGCTGTCAGTCCACTGTCGCCTGGTCCGGCAAACCCATCGCGACGGCACGCAGGCGGCGGTGCGCCGCGTCTTCCGGGTCGGCCGCAAGCGACTGATTTGCATGCAGGTAGCGGCCCGTGAACACGCCGAGGTAGGCGTCCAGCGTATCGGCCGCATGGTCTTCGCCCGCCAACGCGAGGCAGCGTGCCGCGACCTCGGCCGTGCACAGGTGCGCGTCGCTCGCGGCGTGGCGCAGGCGGTAGCGTGAAAGGGCTTCGGGTCGCAGGCTGAGCAGCGGCAGGTGATCGAGGTAGGGGCTCTTGCGAAACATCTTGTGCGCTTCGGTCCAGGTGCCGTCGAGCAGCACGAAGAGCGGGCGCTTGCCCGGGACGGCGGGTATCGCGTCGACCGCCGTGCGGCCCGGCGCCGCATCGCCCGGGAACACCAGGTACGGCGTCCACTGCGGGTCGGCCAGCAGGCTCAGCAGGGCCGGGTCGACCCCGGTGCGGGCCCAGCCAAAGGCCGAGGTGGCCTGCACCACGTCGGCAATCAGCCAGCCGGTGTTGCTGGGCTTGAGCATCTCCACATCGCCCATGATCAGGCACATGCCGGCCTTGGTCACCACCTGGGGACGCAGGTCGCAGAAGCAGTGGCTGGCCATGACGCGGCAACCGGCGCAGCGCGGCGTGCGGCCACCGCGGCCGATGAAGGGCTTGCGGCTTCTCTCCAGCCGCTCGGCACGCAGCCGCGCGACGGCATGGGTCACGCGAGGTACCCGGGACCCGAGGCCGTCAAAGCACCCGGCCCGGGTTCATCAGGCCCTGCGGATCGAGCGCGCCCTTGATGGCGCGCATCATCGACAGCGCGACCGGCGACTTGTGCTTCAGCAGCTTGTGGCGCTTGAGTTCGCCCACGCCGTGCTCGGCCGAGATGGAGCCGTCGAACAGCTGCACCGCGTCGTAGACGATGGTGTTCACCGCTTCCTCTTGCTCGCGCAGGAAGACCTTGGCGTCGCCCTCCGCCGGCGCCTGGATGTTGTAGTGCAGGTTGCCGTCGCCGAGGTGGCCGAAGTTGACGAAGCGCACGCCCGGAATGGCCCGGGCCAGCGCTTCGTCGGTCTGGCGGACGAACTCGGGAATGCGCGACACCGGAATTGAAATGTCGTGCTTGATGTTGAGCCCTTCCTCGGCCTGGGCCAGCGTGATGCTCTCGCGGATGTGCCAGAGGTTGTGCGCCTGTGTGAGGTTCTCGGCCACCACGGCGTCGCTCACCAGGCCCTGCTCGAGCGCGGCTTCGAGCAGGCTCTCGAACTGCGCGCGGGCATGGTCCTCGGACTCGCTGTCCGAGTTTTCCAGCAAGACGAAGAATGGAGCCCCCACGCCCTCCGCTTCATGTGATTCGCTGCCCCCCGCGGGCGCTGTGGCCGGTGATTCCTTCCACAGCGGAATGCGCAGTTGCGGATAGTGCTTGTCGACCAGGCTCAGGGCGAACCGGCCCATCACCTCGAAGCCGGTGAGGCCGGCGCTGAGCCGCTTCTGGGCCAGCACCAGCAGGGCGACCGCGTCGTCCAGCGAGGCCACGGCGGCCCAGGCCGTGAGCTGCGCCGCGGGCTGTGGAAACAGCTTCATGGTGGCGGCGGTGATGATGCCCAGCGTGCCTTCGCTGCCAATGAACAGGTCGCGCAGGTCGTAGCCGGTGTTGTCCTTGCGCAGGCCCGAGAGGCCGTCCCACACCTCGCCCTGCGCGGTGACGACTTCAACGCCGAGGCACAGTTCGCGTGCGTTGCCATAGCGCACCACCTGCGTACCGCCGGCGTTGGTCGCCAGGTTGCCGCCGATGGTGCAGCTGCCCTCGGCGCCCAGGCTCAGGGGGAAAAGGAAGCCCGCCTCTTCGGCCGCCGTCTGCAGGTTCTGCAGTACGCAGCCGGCCTCTACGGTGATGGTGGAATTGCCGGGGTCGACGCTGCGCACCGCGTTCATGCGTTGCAGGCTCAGCAGCACCTGGGTGCCGCTGTTGTCGGGAATGGAGCCGACCACCAGACCGGTGTTGCCACCCTGCGGCACGAGCGAGGTGCCGGCCGCTGCGCAGGCCTTGACGACCTGGGCCACCTGGTGCGTGTTGCCGGGGCGCACCACGGCCAGGGCCCTGCCGCGTGTGCGCTTGCGCCAGTCCTGCTCCCAGGCGCCGAGGTCGGTGGCCGGGTCGTCATGGGTCAGTACGTTGCCATCGCCGACGATGCGGCGGAGTTCTTCGATCAGGGCGGTCATGGTGTCGTCCGTTCAATCAGGCGGAAGTGGGGGAAGCGGAGGAGGTGTCGGAAGTGGTTTCTGCAACAGCAGCAGCGGCGGCGGCGCGGGCATGCTTGTGGCGCAGCCGCACATGCAGGGCGCAGGCGGCGAACAGGCCCAGGCACAGCAGCACTTCGGCCAGGGCGAACCAGGCGCTCGGCGCCTTGTCGCTCCAGGCGCGCACCACGCCTTCGGTGAAGTAGATCCACACCATGAGGCTGACCCAGCGGTAGGTGTACATGCGGTTCTTCAACACGCCGGCCAACGGGATGCACAACGGCAGCACCTTCAGGGCCAGCAGGGAGCCGCCGGGCTTGATGGGCGCGAGCCAGAGCTCCCAGGCCAGGCCCAGCACGATCAGGCCGAGCAGGCAGCCCACGGCGAGCGCGCGCGTCTGCGCCACGGTTTTGTCATCGGTAGTCATTGCGATGGCATCATACCCACCACCATGCCTCTGCCTCCAGCGCCTGTCGCCCGTTCCGTTTCGTTGTCCCGCCGCCTTGAAATCCTGCTTGCCGACCTGGCCCATTTTCCGTGGCGTACCACCGCCCATACGCTGCGCGAGCGTTT
>JAQGNA010000282.1 GCA_028292075.1 Rhodoferax sp.
TGCCCAAGGGATTCCTGACCTTTGGCGAAGTGGGTCTGGCCGGCGAGGTGCGGCCGGCGCCACGCGGTCAGGAGCGGCTGAAGGAAGCCGCCAAGCTCGGCTTCAGCGTGGCCATCGTCCCCAAGGCGAATGCGCCCAAGAAGCCGATCGAAGGCCTGACCGTGCACGCGGTGGAACGGGTCGAGGAGGCGATGGAGGTGGTGCGCGGGCTGACGTGAACGCCGCGGTGGGCGCTCAGTTAGCGACGGCGCGCACCGTGGTCGGCGCCACGGGCAGGCTGGCGCTCGTCCAGGCCTCCAGGCCGCCGCGGTACCACAGCACATGGGTGTAGCCCGCTCGCCTGGCCCGCAGCGCGGCGTTCACCGACACCCACTGGCGTCCCGCACCAAACACCACCAGCGGGCGTTCGGCACCGGGTGCGAGCAGCTTGAGCAGCCCGGTGAACCGGGCATTGAACGCAGTCTCCAGCGCAGGATCTTCGAAGGCCATTCCGCCGAAAAAAATGGTGGACGCTGTCGGAATGGTCACCTCTGTGCCGCCAATGTCGATGAGGCGGGGCGCGGTGCCGGACATCAGCAACTGTGCCAACGCCTGGGTGTCGATCGTCTGCACGCCGTCGATCTCCATCGGCGGAACGTCGAGCAACTGCTGGAAGCGATAGGCCTTGGCGTTGACGAAGCCGCCGCCATACTGCTCCCTGCCGTAATGCCTCTCCGGCGGTCGCTGGAGTTGCGCCAGCGCCGCACGGTGCCCGGCTTCCGCGTCGGTGTAAAACTGCCCTAGGTCGAAGCCATCGGCCATTGCCGCTGGGCACAGGTGTACAGGCCCCTGGTCCACATGGTTGCAGGCATAGACAGACGCAAGCACGGCGTGGCCGAGGCTTGCTTGCCGTGCTGACCAGGTGACACCCGTCGCATCTTCCGGCACGGCCAGCGCCTTGCTTCCGTCCAGCGCCTCGAATGCCGCAACACCTGCCTTGCAGCGGTCGTCGGCGCAATGTTGCCGGGCCAGCTGGTCCAGGAACGAAGCCGGGTCTGCGACCGCTGCGGTCTGCGGGCGGCCCAGTAACGTGGTGGCAGGGCGGAACGCAGCCGGCAACGCCACCGTGACCATGTCGTTGTGGGTGGTGACTCCAAGGTTGAGCGCGGTCGCATCCTTGAACTGCAAGCAGTTTGCCCAGGCGGTTTGTCCATCCTTGCAATGAAATGCGAGAGCGAGAGGAGTGCGAACGCTGTCCGGTATCACCAGCAGTGCATGGCGATCGTCCATCTTGTAGAGGGCCGTGTTCACGATGTCCGGGTTGAACTTGGCGCCCATGGCCTTCTTGAGGAGCGCATAGACCTCCGGATTGGTTTGCACGGCCAGCGAACCGTTGTCGCTGCTGCTCGCCCCGTGGATGCCGATGTAAGTGGCCGACGGGGCGAACGCACTGGAAAACCTGCGCTCCCTGCCGCCCATGAACAGCAGGGCGCAGGCGGAGTTGCAATAGCCTGCCAACACGGTGTCGTAGCCCTTCTCGCTGATCAGCCGGCTAATGGCCAGCCCATCCCAGAGATTCCCGCCGGGCGAATTGACCAGCACGATGGTGCGCAGGTCGGGGTCAGTGAACGCCTGCTTGAACTTCAGCCAGTCGTCGCCGCCCAGAGGGCCCGTTGCGAACAAGGCGGTGTCCTGCTTTTCAAGCGTCATCGCCTGGACTTGGCCGAACAGCAGCAGGCAGAACACGGAACAGAGTGCGCGGATCGATGGGGTCATTCAGAGTTCTTTTTTGGGGGAAGCGCTGGTCTGCCGCGGTGTTGCTGCAAGCAATGTACCGCCGCCCGCGGTCGAGCGGTGGCGCGGTTTGGCAAAGCTGCCACCTCGCCGGGGCAGCTCTGCTCACCTGCGAAAATACCGCGCATGAAACTGATGAAATATGTTCCCCCGCTGATCGGCCTGGCGCTGATCGTCTTCTCGTACCGGCGTTTCGGCTGGCAGGGCGTGCTGGTGGTCACCGGTGGCATCGTGATGTGGGCGCTGCTGCACATCACGCGCACCATGAAGGTAATGCAGAACGCGGCCAACCGGCCCATCGGCTATGTGGGCAGCGCGGTCATGTTGAACGCCAAGCTCAAGTCCGGCATGACGCTGCTGCACGTGATCGCCATGACCAAGGCGCTGGGTGCGTTGCAGTCGCCCAAGGACACGCAGCCCGAAATCTTCCGCTGGACGGACGGCACGCAGTCGCATGTGACCTGCGAGTTCGCCGACGGCAAGCTGCTGAAGTGGGAGCTGGTCCGGCCGGAGGTGCCCGAGACCGGGACGCCCGCCACGCCGTAAAATCGAAGGCTCTTCAACTCGACCACTCGACACCGCAAGCCGGTGTGGAGTCAAAGGACCCGCATGAGCCTGATGCCCCCAGTACCTTCCATGTCCGACCGCGACGGCAAAATCTGGATGGACGGCCAGATGGTCGACTGGCGCGACGCCAAGATTCATGTGCTGACCCACACCCTGCACTACGGTTGTGGCGCGTTCGAGGGCGTGCGCGCCTACAACGGAGCCCGGGGCACGGCCATTTTCCGGCTGGAAGAGCACACCGACCGCCTGTTCAACAGCGCCAAGATCCTTCGCATGAAGATCCCGTTCACCAAGGAACAGGTGATGGAAGCGCAATGCGCCGTGGTGCGCGAGAACAAGCTCGAGAGCTGCTACCTGCGCCCGCTCACCTGGATCGGCGACCGCAAGCTCGGCGTCTCGCCCAAGGGCAATGACATCCACCTCATGGTGGCGGCCTGGGCCTGGGGCGCGTACCTCGGCGACGAGGGCATGACCAAGGGCATCCGCGTCAAGACTTCGAGCTACACCCGCCACCACGTCAACATCACCATGACGCAGGCCAAGGCGGTGAGCAACTACACCAATTCGATCCTGGCCAACACCGAGGCGCTGGACGACGGCTATGACGAGGCGCTGCTGCTCGACGCTTCCGGCTTCGTGAGCGAAGGCTCCGGCGAGAACGTGTTCATCATCAAGGACGGCGTGGTCTACACGCCCGACCTGTCGGCCGGTGCGCTGAACGGCATCACCCGCAACACGGTCTCCCACATCTGCAAGGACCTCGGCCTGGAACTCGTGCAGAAGCGCATCACGCGCGACGAGGTCTACATCGCCGACGAAGCCTTCTTCACCGGCACCGCGGCCGAGGTCACGCCCATCCGCGAACTCGACCGCATCGAGATCGGCAACCGGGGCGACGGCGGCGTGCGCGGCCCGATCACCGAAAAGATCCAGAGTGCCTTCTTCGACATCGTCAACGGCCGCAACGAAAAGTACGCGCACTGGCTGACTTCCGTATGAACCCCGCCGGGCGCGCGCAACCCTGCCGCAGCCCGGTCAAACAAGGCCGCCCCACCGGCCATGGAGCAATCGATTTATGAGTACCAATGCCGTCGTTGAACTGGTCGCCAAGGATTTGAATTCGCAGGGCGGTGTGTTCTGCCCCAGCCCCAAGGCGGACATGAAGCTGTGGAACACCCACCCCAAGGTCTACCTCGACGTGGCCCGCACCGGCACGACCAAATGTCCCTATTGCGGCACGCTCTACAAGCTCAAGGAAGGCGAGCATTTCGCCGCCGGCCACTGAGCCCGGTCCAGCCGCCTTGGGTGCCGCTCTGAAGTCGTCGTCGTCCCTCGTCATCGCTCCGCAGTGGATCGGCGACGCGGTGATGACGGAGCCACTCATGCGGCGGTTGCAGGCTCGGGGCGAGCGGCTCACGGTGGGCGCATTGCCGTGGGTCGCGCCGGTCTACCGCGCCATGCCCCAGGTGGCCGAGGTGGTCGAGTTTCCGTTCCAGCATGGCGGTCTGCAGTGGCAGGCGCGCCGCGCCATGGCCGCGCGCCTCAAGGGCCGGTTCGACGCGGCCTATGTGCTGCCCAATTCATTGAAAAGCGCGCTGCTGCCCTTCATGGCCCGCATTCCCCGCCGGGTGGGCTACCACGGCGAGGCGCGTTTCGGCCTGCTGAACCAGCGGCTGCCCAATCCGCC
>JAQGNA010000324.1 GCA_028292075.1 Rhodoferax sp.
TGCCGCAGGCACCGCCCGCCTGACCGAATGGCGGCGTGCCCCGGGTGCGCTCAGTGGCTTGCAGCGCCCCGGCGGTTCAACAGGGCGTAAAGCAGCACCGCGCCAAAGGTGGCGGTTCCGATGCCACCCAGCGCGAAGCCGCCAAACTTGAGCGTGAAGTCGCCGGTGCCGATGATCAGCGTCACGGCCGCCACGATGAGGTTCTTGTTGTCGGAGAAATCAACCCGGTTGTCGACCCAGATTTTGGCGCCAGCCACCGCGATCAGCCCGAAGACCACGATGCTCACGCCGCCCATCACAGGCAGCGGAATCGCCTGGATCACCGCCCCGAACTTCGGCGAAAAGCCGAGCACGATGGCGATCAGCCCCGCGGCCAGGAAGATGGCCGTCGAATAGATCTTGGTTGCCGCCATCACCCCGATGTTCTCGGCATACGTCGTCACGCCGGTGCCGCCGGCAGCGCCCGACACCATGGTCGCCAAGCCGTCACCGATGAAGGCACGGCCCATGTAGCGGTCGAGGTTTTTGCCGGTCATGGCGGTCACCGCCTTGAGGTGACCCAGGTTCTCCGCCACCAGAATGATGGCGACCGGCGCAATCAGCAGCATGGCATTGCCCTGGAACACCGGGGCGGTGAAGCGCGGCAGGCCGAACCAGGCGGAGTTGGCCAGGCCCGTGAGGTCTACCGGCTTGCCCAGGCCGAGGCCATTGGTCAATGCCGCGTAGACCCCGGTGGCCACGATCAGTCCCACCAGGATCAGCAGGCGCTGCACCATGCCCCGCGCCAGCACCGCGACCAGGCCCACGCAGACGAAGGTCATGGCCTGCATCCAGCTGTCGAAGTTGCTCGCTGCCATGTTCTTGATGGGCACGCCGGCCAGGTTCAGCCCGATCACCGCCACCACGGCGCCGGTCACGACCGGCGGCATCGCGCGCTCGATCCAGCCGGTGCCGATGGCCTGCACCACGGCGCCGATCAGCGCATACACCGCCCCGCAGGCGATGATGCCGCCCAGCGCCACGGCGATGTTGGCGTTCGGGCCGGGGCCGGCATAGCCGGTGGCCGCGATGACCACGCCGATGAAGGCGAAACTCGACCCGAGGTAGCTCGGCACCTTGCCCCCGGTCACCAGGAAGAACAGCAGCGTACCCACCCCGCTCATCAGGATGGCGATGTTGGGATCGAAGCCCATGAGGATCGGTGCCAGCACCGTGGCCCCGAACATGGCAATCACATGCTGAACGCCCATGACCGCGGTTTGCGGCCAGGGCAGGCGCTCGTCCGGCCCGATCACCCCGCCTTGCCGCAGCGCGGCTGCGCTCTTTTCCGTCCAGTTGAACATGGCCATCCTTTGTCTCTTTGAAGTGGGGCAATGCTAAGTCATCGCACGTGGACCTTTGCGTCCACCTGTCGCGGACCCGCGCTCAGTCGTGGCGCGCCATGTAGGTCTGGGTCAGCAGCTTGTCGGTGTAGGCGATGGCCAGGGCGCTGGCGAGGAACACGAGGTGGATGGTGGTCTGCCACATCAGCACCTTGACGTCGTAGTTGGCGGCGTTGATGAAAGTCTTCAGCAGGTGAATCGAGGAGATGCCGATGATGGCCATGGCCAGCTTCACCTTCAGCACGGACGCGTTCACATGGCTCAGCCATTCGGGCTGGTCAGGGTGGCCCTCGAGGTTCATGCGGCTCACGAAGGTCTCGTAGCCGCCGACGATCACCATGATGAGCAGGTTCGAGATCATGACCACGTCGATCAGCGCCAGCACCACCAGCATGATGATGGTTTCGTTCAGTGCCGACGGCGCGCCCGCGGTGTTGTAGCCGATGCTGGTGATCAGCGCCTGCAGCGCCGTCTGGTTGCCGAACGCGGCCTCGATCAGGTGCAGCAGCTCCACCAGAAAGTGCACCACGTAGACAGCCTGCGCTGCAATCAGCCCCAGGTAGAGCGGCAACTGCAGCCATCGGCTTGCGAAGATGAAGCCCGCCAGGGGGCCGAGGCCGGTGTTGGGTGCAGGAGGGGGTTTGGACATCGATGGGACGGTTGGTGGCAAAGGTGAAGAATTGTAGGGGGAGCCCGATGGCCGGAGCGCGCGCTGTAAGCTAGGCTTCAGTCAGTGGCTTGTAAGAGCCAGCGCCGACATTACGACGCAGTTCGGATCAACCCTACACCTCGAGGAGACATCGCCATGAGCACCCCCGTCAAGCCTGCGTCCAACATTGAATCGGTTCTGGTGGAGAACCGCGTTTTCCCGCCGTCAGAGGCGGTCATGCGGGGCGCCCGCATCTCCGGCATGGCCGCCTACGATGCCCTTTGCGCCGAGGCCGAACGCGATCTCGACGGCTTCTGGGCCCGCCTCGCGCGTGAGAACTTGGCCTGGACCAAGCCTTTCACCAAGGTGCTTGACGAATCGAAGGCGCCGTTCTACGAATGGTTCGCCGACGGCGAACTGAATGCCTCCGCCAACTGCCTCGACCGGCACATCGGCACGCCGGTCGAAAACAAGACCGCGGTCATCTTCGAGGCCGATGACGGCACGGTCACCAAGACCAGCTACAAGGAACTGCTGGTCCGGGTCAGCCAGTTCGCCAATGCGCTCAAGGCCGCAGGTATCCAGAAGGGCGACCGGGTGCTGATCTACATGCCGATGACCCTCGAAGGTGTGATCGCCATGCAGGCCTGCGCCCGCATCGGCGCCACCCACAGCGTGGTGTTCGGCGGCTTCTCGGCCAAGGCGCTGAACGAACGCATCATCGATGCCGGCGCGGTGGCGGTGATCACCTCCAACTACCAGATGCGCGGCGGCAAGGAGCTGCCGCTCAAGGCCATCGTCGACGACGGCATCGCCATGGGCGGCTGCGAATGCATCAAGACCGTGTTCGTCTACCAGCGCACCGCCAGCGCCTGCAACATGGTTGCCGGCCGCGACAAGACGTTCGACGAAGCCATCAAGGGCCAGAGCAACGACTGCCCGCCCGAGGCCGTGGGTGCCGAACACCCGCTGTTCATCCTCTACACCTCCGGCTCCACCGGCAAGCCGAAGGGCGTGCAGCACAGCACCGGCGGCTACCTGCTGTGGGCCAAGCTCACCATGGACTGGACCTTCGATCTGCGGCCTGAAGATGTGTTCTGGTGCACCGCCGACATCGGCTGGATCACCGGGCACACCTATGTGGCCTACGGGCCGCTGGCCGCAGGTGCCACGCAGATCATCTTCGAGGGCATTCCGACCTTCCCGAATGCCGGCCGCTTCTGGCAGATGATC
>JAQGNA010000662.1 GCA_028292075.1 Rhodoferax sp.
GCACGCTGTCGGGCAGGCCGGCCTCGTCTTCGATTTCTTTGGCAAGCGTACCCGCGCCGGCGAGCACCTCGGGCTGATCGTAGGCATGCGTCAGCAGCGCGCCGCTGACCTGATGACGTGCCATGCACGCCTCGAAGGCCTCGGCATAGCCGGCCCCGCCCACCACCACCTCTGCACCCAGGTCACGCAGTCGCGCGCGTTTGGCTTCCGGCGACACGCTGGGCACGAACACCTCGCAGCGGACGCCGAGCGCCCGCGCCGCTGCCGCGGTGGCGATGCCGGCATTGCCACCCGACGCGACGATCACGCCGGCCGCAGGGATCTCGTTGGCGAGGAGCCGGTTCAACATGCCGCGCGCCTTGAAGCTGCCGCCGACCTGCAGGTGCTCGGCCTTCAGCCAGACCTCGGCGCAGTCGACGCCAAACGCGGTGCCCGGCAGTTTCCACAACGGGGTTTGACGAAGAAACGAGCCGTAGTGGGCGGCCAGTCGTTGCGAGGCGCTATCGATTTCGGAGTGGTTCATGGGTTTGATGTCGGACACTTCGGCGGGCTCGGGACATGTTTCGACAAGCTCAGCACGCACGCACGGACAGTGAGGGGCGGTGGCGTTGGCGTTGGCGGCACACGCAATGCCCAACCTGGGATTTGCCTAGTACCCGCCGCTGCCGTAGTCACTGGCCAGGCTTTCAAATTTGGTGATGTTCCGCAAGAAGGCCAGCTTCACCGTGCCAGTCGGTCCGTTGCGCTGCTTGGCGATGATGACCTCGGCCACGCCGGGTTCCTTGCACGCGTCCTTGGTGTAGTACTCGTCGCGGTAGATGAACATGATGATGTCGGCATCCTGCTCGATGGCGCCCGATTCGCGCAGGTCGCTCATCATCGGCCGCTTGTCGGGGCGCTGCTCCACGCTGCGGTTCAGCTGCGAAAGCGCGATCACTGGACATTGCAGTTCGCGCGCCAACATCTTCAGTCCGCGGGAGATCTCACCAAGTTCGGTGGCGCGGTTGTCGCCGCCGTTCTCGGACGAGCCGCTCATGAGCTGCAGATAGTCGACCACGATCAGCCCGAGCTTGCCGCACTGGCGCGCCAGACGCCGGGCGTTGGCCCGCAGTTCGCTGGGCGTAAGGCCGGGGCTTTCGTCGATGTGCAGCGAGATGGTGCGCAGCTTCTCGATCGCCTCGGTCAGCCGTGGCCATTCGTCGTCGGTCAGTTTGCCGGTACGCAGGTGGCCCTGATCGACTCGGCCGATGGAGCCCACGATCCGCACCGCCAACTGGGCCGCGCCCATTTCCATCGAAAAAATGGCGACGGGCAGGCCTTCGTTCAGCGCCACGTGTTCGGCGATGTTCACGGCGAAAGCGGTCTTGCCCATGGACGGCCGCGCGGCCAGCACGACCAGGTCGCCCGCCTGCAGACCCGAGGTCATGCGGTCAAGGTCGATGAAGCCGGTCGGCACGCCGGTCACGTCGTTGGCGTTGTCGGCCATCTCCTGGACACGGTCGAGCAGATCGACCACCAGCGTGTCCATCGACTGGAAGCCCTGCTTGTTGCGAGCACCCTCCTCGCCGATGTTGAAGATCTTCTGCTCGGCCTCGTCCAGAATCTTGTCGACCGCCCGGCCCTGCGTGTTGAATGCGTTGGTGGCAATCTCCTCGCTGGCGGTAACGAGTTTGCGCAGGATGCCGCGCTCGCGCACGATCTCGGCGTAGCGGCGGATGTTGCCCGCGCTCGGCACATATTGGGCGAGCGAATTGAGGTAGGCCAGGCCGCCGATCTCGTCCGACTTGCCAATGCTTTGCAGCCGCTCGAACACCGTGATCACGTCAGCCGGCTTGCTGGCGTTGATGAGCTCACGCATGGCGACAAAGATCAGGCGATGCTCGTGGCGATAGAAGTCATGGTCCTTCAACAGGTCGCCGACGCGGTCCCATGCGTTGTTGTCCAGCAGCAAGCCACCGAGCACGCTCGACTCCGCCTCGATGGAATGCGGCGGAATGCGCAACTGGGCAATCTGCCGGTCATGCGTGAACGAATCCTCCAGATCGGGAAAAACGGCGGACATGGGTATGGAGGTTCCTAAAGAGACCGGCATGCTAAGCGCCGGAGCACCTGCCGTCGAGACAACAAGTCTGGGGAAATGAGGTGGACAACCGGGTATGAGCGCGGGATAACTCCCGCCCGGTCAGAGCGCCGCCTGTGCATAAGGCGTGGACAAGCCTGAGCATAACCCGTTGAAAAACGGCGACGAACGGGTGGTCAACCAGTAACCCGGCAGTGCTCAAGACACGCACCCATAGCAAAACAAGGCGTCGCGCTCGGGCCGAAGCGCTAACAAGCTGTGCACACGGCTTGGGTAACACGTGGGTAAGTCGGTATATCGCGGGATCCCCACCAAAACCGATCGCCCATGTAAAAGGCCGCCAGGGCTTGTACCCTGGCGGCCTTCGGTAAAAACGCGATTAAGCGGTTTCGCCGTAGACGGACACGGTGATGTCGACCACCACGTCGGTGTGCAGCGCAACGCTCACGGTGCTGTCGCCAACGACCTTGATCGGGCCATTGGGCATGCGCACTTGCGCCTTGGCGACCTTGTAGCCTTGCTTGCCGAGTTCTTCAGCGACGTCGGCATTGGTGACGGAGCCGAACAAACGGCCATCCACACCCGCCTTTTGCGTCAGCTTGATGGTCGAGCCACCCAGCTTTTCGCCCAGCGTCTGGGACTCGGCCAGCTTTGCAGCGGCGGCCTTCTCGAGTTCGGCGCGCTTGGCTTCAAACTCTTGCTTGGCCTTTTCCGTGGCACGGCGAGCGTGGCCCTTGGGAATCAGGAAGTTGCGGGCGTAGCCGTCCTTGACCTTGACGATTTCGCCGAGGTTGCCAAGGTTCACAACCTTGTCGAGCAGAATGATTTGCATGGTCGTGCTTCCTTAGATGCGGTGCTGGTCGCTATACGGCAGCATGGCGAGGAAACGCGCACGCTTGATGGCGGTGTTGAGCTGGCGCTGGAAAATGGCGCGCGTGCCGGTCAGGCGTGCGGGAATGATCTTGCCGTTTTCGGCGATGAAATCACGCAGCGTGTCGATGTCCTTGTAGTCGATCTGCTCGACACCGGTGACGGTGAAGCGGCAGAAGCGCTTGCGCTTGAACAGCAGTGACTGGGTGTTGCGCTTGGGGCCTTGTCTTTGTTATTGAAACGTTTTGGTCCGGCCATGAGGGACTCCTGATTAATCTGGTTGAAACTCTTGAATCTGAAACACGACGTTCTTGCCGACCCGCGGCGTCGCCAGGAAACCGGTAAACAACCAGTTGCTTCCCAACGCTTGCTGCCGGAGCCTCTCGGCCACCGCGCCAAACGCAGTGGCCTTGACCGTTGCCTTGATCTGCCGGACCTGGCCCGCCTGATCCAGGCTCGAAGCATGTTCGAGCAACAGGTCAAGGGCGGGAATTCCGGCTGGCGTGTAACGCAGGGCTTTCACCTCGGCGATACAGGCCGTCAATGCAACTTGGTTCACTCCTCGGGGGTCAAGCAGTCCTTGAACGTAGTGATGTCAGCGATGCGACTCAGTGCGCCGCGTATTCGGCTTGCTGGGTCTTGCGCGCTTCTTCGCGCTCGACGGTCTTCATCATGGACGAAGGGCCGGTTTCGGCTTTCTTCATGACCACGGTGAGGTGGCGCAGAACGGCGTCGTTGAACTTGAACGCGTGTTCGAGTTCAGCCATGACGGCCTGGTCGGCTTCGATGTTGACGCACAGGTAGTGGGCCTTGGCAAGCTTGTTGATCTGGTACACCAGTTGACGGCGACCCCAGTCTTCCACACGGTGGATCTTGCCGCCGCCGGCGGTGATCATGCCCTTGTAGCGCTCCAGCATGGCTGGAACCTGTTCGCTCTGATCCGGATGGATCATCAAAATGATTTCGTAATGACGCATGGCACTCCTTCAGGGTTAAAGCCACCCACCGGCCGTGCACGCGTCAAGCGCACGTCTACAGCGGTGTAGCAAGGCAAAGCCTGAGATTATAGCCCGGATTGATTTGACCCGGCTGCCTCACTTTCCAGACTCGCTACACTTCGTAACCCATGTAATTCCATCTTGCAGACCGTTACAGCTTCGCAATAGCCCCATTCCAGCGCAGAACTAGATGAACATCGTCTTTCTCGACCCCAAGTGCCCGACGCCATATGACAGCGAAGTCCTTCGGACCAAAGCGCTGGGCGGCACGGAGGCCAGTGTGATCAGGGTGGCACAAGGCCTGTCTCGCTCGCACTCCGTGCGGGTGCTGCAGCACAACCGAACCGAAGCCCTGGAAGAACACCCCGGCCTGCATTTCCTGCCGATGGCATCCATGCCACAGGCGGTGCAGGACGCCGACCACGTTATTTTCATACAGAAGGCCCAGCACATCGAGGTGGCCGCGAAGGGCCCGGCCCGCCTGTGGCTCTGGCTGCACAACTACCTGAAGGACGAAGTGCCGTTCTTCTGGCAGGACCACCTGCGCTACCGGCTTGGTATTGTCTGTGTTTCCAAGGCCCATGCAGACCACACCCGCAGGCACCTCCACAGCCTGCCAGGCTACTGGGCGTCCCTGGGTTCCATGGGACGCGGCGGCTTGCTGTACCAGCACAACCCCATCGACTCGAACCTGGGCCCGGACCCCCACACTTCGCGCGACCGTCACAAGCTGGTGTTCTTCAGTTCGCCCTACAAAGGCCTGGAACAGGTCGTTCCGCTCTTCAGGCAGGCCCATGCGCGCGACCGACGGTTGAAGCTGTATGTCGCCGACCCTGGCTACATCAAGAACGTCGATCCCAACCTGCTCGACGCGCCGGGCATTGTCCGCCTGGGCGCGCTGCCCCACCGGGTGGCGCTGCAGCATGTGCGCGAAGCGCTTTGCGTGTTTTACCCCCAGCGCAAGCGGCCTGAAACATTCGGCCTGGTCTATGCCGAAGCCAACGCGGTGGGCACGCCGGTGCTGGCCCACCGCTTCGGCTCCGCGCAGGAGGTGCTGTGCAAAAGCAACCCGCCGCTGGACGCAAGTAACGGCGAAGCGGTCATCGGAACGCTGCTGGACTGGGTCGAACGCGGTGCGCCCAAGGTCCAGGCCAATCCGCTGTTCGACTGCGCCCATGTGGTGAACGAGTGGAGCCGCTTCCTTGCGGCGCCCGCTCGCTTCGTCAGCGAACAGGAACACGCCGGCAAAACCCTGGCTTAGGCGTCCAGGCTACACAGGCTGGCGGTCGCCCAACGCCATGGAACGGTCGGAACTTGTCACCCAACTGACGGCCCAGACCACCAGTGCTCCGGCCGGCACGCCAAAAACACCTGCAGACACCGGCTGGATGCCCCACCACAGGCCGGAACCGCCCAGCCCCAGGGCTGTTCTCACCACGCCCGCATTGGCGAGCATGTAGAACACGGTGACCGACAGCCCCGTCAGCATGCCGGTGATCGCCGCCGTGCGCGTCGTGCGGGGCCAGAAGATGCCCAGCACCATGGCCGGAAAGAAGGCGGAGGCGGCCAGCGAGAACGATGCCGACACCAGCATCAGGATGTC
>JAQGNA010000352.1 GCA_028292075.1 Rhodoferax sp.
TGTCGGTGTGCGTGCCGACCGCCGGCTGGGCCAGCGACCGCATCGGTGCCCGCAACCTGTTCGCCGGCGCCATCGGGCTGTTCACGCTGTCGTCGCTGCTTTGCGCGCTGAGTCCGAACCTGTGGACTTTCATCGCGGCACGGACGCTGCAGGGCGTGGCCGCGGCCTTCATGTCGCCGGTGGGCCGCCTGGTGGTGCTGCGCAGCACGCCGAGGCAGCGGCTCATCGAGGCCATCAGCCTGATCACCTGGCCCGGGCTGATCGGCCCGGTGCTCGGCCCGCCGCTGGGCGGCCTCATCACCACCTATGCCTCGTGGCACTGGATCTTTCTGATCAACATTCCACTCGGCCTGGCCGGCGTGTGGATGGTGCTGCGCCATGTGCCGAACGAGGTCGCACCGCAACGCACGCCGTTCGACGGCCTGGGCTTTGCGCTGACGGCGGTGGCGCTGGCCAGCCTGGTGCATGGGCTGTCGCTGCTGGGCGAGCGCCAGGGCGAGGCGGCGACCGGGGCGGCATGGGTGGGGGGCGCCGTGGTCGCCGGTGTGCTCGCCATCCGCCATGCGTTGCGCCACCCGACGCCCATGCTCGACCTGCGCGCCGTGCGCGTGCCGACCTTCGCCATCAGCATGCTCACCGCCGGCATGATGGCGCGCATCGCCATCAGCGCCACGCCTTTCCTGCTGCCCCTGATGTTCCAGATCGGCTTCGGGCTGAACGCCTTCCAGGCCGGCGTGATGCTGCTGGTCTACATGGGCGGCAACCTGGCCATGAAGAGCGCCACCACGCCGGTGCTGCGGCACTTCGGGTTCCGCCGCGTGCTCACGGTGAACGGCGCGCTCTGCGCCATCACCATGGCGGGCTGCGCGCTGCTGGCGCCGGGGCTGTCGATGCTGGTCGTGTACCCGGTGCTGTTCGCCGCCGGCATGACCCGCTCGATGCAGTTCACCACGGTGTCGTCGCTCGCCTTCGCCGACATTCCCGCGGAGCAGCGCGCCGGCGCCAGCACCCTCACCGCCATGACGCAACAGGTGGCCGCCACGCTGGGTGTCGCCTTCGCCGCACTGGCGCTGGCCGTGTTCCAGAATTTGCGCGGCGAGGCGGCGCTGTCGCTCGGCGATTTCCAGCGCGCGCTGATGACGGGCGCGGTGCTGATGGCGCTGGCCGCGGCCTGGGCGTTGCGCCTGCCGGCCGATGCCGGCATCGAGGTTTCGCGCAAGGGCTGATCAGCGCGGCGCGACTGGGGCCGATGACGCTGGCAACGCATGCCACGCCCGCCACGCCATGGCGCCGAAAAGCCGTGTTTGGCTACACTGCGGCGACCACCACGAAGGCTCCGCATGACACAGGATTTCGACGCCATCATCGTCGGCGCCGGCCAGGCCGGCCCCTCGCTTGCGGGCCGGCTCACGGCCGCCGGAAAAAAGGTGGCCGTGGTCGAGCGCAAGCTGTTCGGCGGCACCTGTGTCAACACCGGTTGCATGCCGAGCAAGACCCTCATTGCCAGCGCCCGCGCCGCCCATGTGGCCCGCCGCGCGGCCGACTTCGGCGTGATGCTCGACGGTGGCTTCCGCATCGACATGCAGGTGGTGAAGGCACGCAAGGACACGGTGGCCCGGAACGCCCGCGAAGGTGTGGAAAGCTGGCTCAAGGGCATGGCCGGCTGCACCGTGTTAGAAGGCCATGCGCGCTTTACATCGCCTACGGAAATGAGCATTGGCGACCCGGCCAACCCCACCAGAATCCGCGCGCCGCAGATCTTCCTGAACGTCGGCGGGCGGGCGTCCATTCCGGCCATGCCGGGCATCGACAGCGTGCCCTACCTCACCAACGTCTCGGTGATGGACCTGACGGCCTTGCCGCGCCACATGGTGATCGTGGGCGGCAGCTACATCGCGCTCGAGTTCGCACAGATGCTGCGCCGCTTCGGAAGCGAGGTGACCGTCATCGAAAAAGGCCCGCGCCTGATCTCGCGGGAAGACCCCGACGTGTCGGCCGCGGTGCACGAGATCCTCGCCGCCGAGGGCATTGCCATCCATGTGAACGCCGACGACATCCGCTTCGCGCCGCGTCGAGGCGACGTTGCCGTCGGGGTCACCGCGGGCACCGAAGTGGTGGGCTCGCACCTGCTCATGGCGGTGGGCCGCCGCCCCAACACCGACGACCTGGGCCTCGACGCGGCCGGGGTGGCCCGCGACCCCCGCGGCTACATCACGGTGGACGACCAGTTGCGCAGCAACGTGCCCGGCATCTGGGCGCTGGGCGACTGCAACGGCCGCGGCGCCTTCACCCACACTGCCTACAACGACTTCGAGATCGTGGCCGCGAACCTGCTGGACGGCGCTGCCCGCCGCGTGACCGACCGGATCGACACCTATGCCCTGTTCATCGACCCACCACTTGCTCGGGTGGGCCTGAGCGAGGACCAGGCCCGCCGCGCCGGCCACCGGGTGCGCGTGGGTCAACGGCCGATGACACGGGTGGGCCGCGCGGTCGAAAAGGACGAGACGGCGGGCTTCATGAAGATCGTGGTCGATGCCGACACCGAGGCGGTGCTCGGCGCCACCATGCTCGGCGTGGGCGCCGACGAGGCCATCCACGGCATTCTCGACACCATGGCCGCCCGGGCGCCCTACCCCGTGCTGCAACGGGCCATGCACATCCATCCGACGGTGGCCGAACTCATTCCCACGCTGCTGGGCGAGCTCAAGCCCGCAGCGCTGCCCTGATCTCCGCATTCGCCAACAAGGAAAGACATGCAACTCGAAGGTTCCTGCCACTGCGGCAGCGTCAGGTTCACCGTTGAATCAGCCGAGCCGGTGCCGTTCATGCGCTGCTACTGCTCCATCTGCCGCAAGACGGCCGGCGGTGGCGGCTATGCCATCAATCTGGGCGCCGACCACCGCACGCTACAGGTGCGGGGCAAGACCCATCTGCGGGTGTACCAGGCCACCATCGACGAAGGTGACCACGTGCGCCACAGCAGCGGGCAGCGCCACTTCTGCGGCAAATGCGGCA
>JAQGNA010000382.1 GCA_028292075.1 Rhodoferax sp.
TGGCCGAAATGAACCGCGTGGGAATCATGGTCGACCTGTCCCATGTCGGCGCCAAGACCTACGAAGAAGACATCCTGGCATCGAAGAAGCCGGTCACCTATTCGCACTGCCTGCCCGCCGTCCTGAAGGAACACCCGCGCAACAAGAGCGACGCGCAACTCAAGTTCATTGCCGACCACGGCGGCTTCATCGGCGTGACGATGTTCCCCCCGTTCCTGCGGCGCGGCATCGAGTCCACGGTCGATGACTATGTCGAAGCCATCGACTACATCGTCAACCTGGTCGGCGAAGACTGCGTGGGCGTGGGCACCGACTTCACCCAGGGCTATGGCGACGATTTCTTCGAATGGCTCACGCACGACAAGGGCGTCAACCGCCGTCTCACCAAATTTGGCGCGATCCAGAATCCGCTCGGCATCCGCACCATCGGCGAACTGCCCAACCTGACCGCCGCCATGGAAAGCGCCGGCTGGCCCGAGCGCAAGATCACCAAGGTGATGGGCCGCAACTGGCTGCGCGTCTTCGGCGAAGTCTGGGGCGACTGAGCCCCTCGCTCACCCTCCGCCCTCCGCCCTCCACCTGCTCCGAAACCACGAAGCCCATGCCCAACGCGCACCCACCGTCTTCGCTGCGCCGCGTGACCACCGCCGCGGCCATCGGCAACTTCGTCGAATGGTTCGACTTCGCGATCTACGGCTTTCTGGCCACCATCATCGCCAAACAGTTCTTTCCGCACGAGGACCAGCAGGCCAGCCTGCTGGAGACGTTCGCGGTGTTCGCCGTGGCCTTCGCGCTGCGCCCCATCGGCGGCGTGTTCTTCGGCCGCCTGGGCGACCGCATCGGCCGCAAGCAGACGCTGTCGCTGACCATCCTGCTGATGGCCGGCGCCACCTGCCTGGTCGGCCTGCTGCCAACCTATGCGCAGGTCGGCCTGTGGGCGCCGCTGGCGCTGGTGCTGGCACGCTGCCTGCAAGGCTTTTCCGCCGGCGGCGAATATGCCGGCGCCTGCGCCTTCGTGATGGAACATGCCGCGCCCGGGCGGCGCGCCCGGGTCGGCAGCTTCCTGCCCGTCTCCACCTTCACGGCCTTCGCCTGCGCGGCCAGCGTGGCGTACCTGCTCGACGTGGCGCTGGGCTCTGCCGCCATGGCCGACTGGGGCTGGCGCATTCCGTTCATTGCCGCGGCCCCGATGGGCCTGATCGGCATCTACCTGCGCACCCGCCTGGGCGAGAGCCCGGAGTTTGCGAAGGCCAGCGCGAACACGAAGACGGACGGCGACAAACCCCACGCGCCGCTGCGCGCGGCGATGCAGTCGCACGGCGGCGTGGTGGCCTCGCTGGCGGCATTCATCGCCGTGACGGCGCTGTCGTTCTACACCTTCACCACCTACTTCGCGACCTACCTGCAAGTGGCAGGCGGCATGAGCCGCGCTCAGGCCCTGCTGGTGACCGTGGTGGCCCTGTGCCTGGCCGTCTGCATGTGCCCGCTTGCCGGCCGCTACGCCGACCATGTGGGCCGCCGCCGCAGCATGCAGACGGTATGCGCGCTGGTGCTGCTGACGGTCTACCCGTCGTTCAAGCTGGCGCAGGAAGGCAACCTGGGGCTGGCCATTCTCGGCGTGTCGCTGCAGGCCATGGGCGCGGTGCTGTCGGGCGTGGTCACCGTGGCGCTGCTGTCCGAATCCTTCCCCACGCGCATCCGCTACACCGCCTCGGCCATGGCCTACAACGTCGCCTATACCCTGTTCGGCGGCACCGCGCCTTTCGTGGCCACCTACCTCATCGGCGCCACCGGCAATCGGATGGCGCCAGCGTTCTATCTGATGGCGGTCGCGGTGCTTGCCTTGCTGGGTGGCATGCGCCTGCCCGAGACCAGCCATGTGCGGCTCGCCGATGTGCGCTGAGCCCAGCGACATTCACCGCGCCAAAACCGAAGCACCCTTTTGCCGTTCTTTGTTCCACCAGGAGTTTTCACGATGACCAGCACGCAATCACCCCGCCGCCAGTTTCTGTCCCAGGGCCTGGCCCTGTCCGCGCTGGCCGTTGCCGGCGGTGGCGCACTGGCGCAGGCCAAGGCGCCGCTCAAGATCGCCTTCGTGGACGGCTGGTCGGACAGCGTGGCCACCAGCAACCTGGCCGCGGTCATCATCCGCTCGAAGCTGGGCCATCCGGTGGAGCTGGTGCCGCTGGCGGCCGGGATCATGTGGCAGGGTGTGGCGCGCGGCGACATCGACGCCACGCTGTCGGCCTGGCTGCCGGTCACGCACGAGGCCTACCTCACCACCTTCAAGGACAAGGTGCAGATCCTCGGCGCCAACTACCCCGGCGCCAAGATCGGCCTGATCGTGCCCGAATACGTCAAGGCCACCAGCCTGGCCGACCTGAACGGCTTCCGGGCTGACTTCGACAACCGCATCGTCGGCATCGATGCCGGCGCCGGCGTCATGAAGAAGACGGAAGAAGCCATCAAGGCCTATGGCCTCGAGATGCGGCTGCTCCCGAGTTCGGGCCCTGCCATGGCGGCCGAACTCGACCGCGCCTACCGTGCCAACAAGGCGATCGCCGTCACCGGCTGGATTCCGCACTGGATGTTCGCCAAGTACAAGCTGCGCTTCCTGGCCGACCCCAAGAACATCTACGGGCTCGAGGAGCATGTGGACAGCGTGATCAACCCCAACCTCAACACCAAGGCGCCGGCCGTCGTGGCTTTCCTGAAGAAGCTGTCCTGGACGCCGGAAGAAATCGGTGCGGTGATGCTGGCCGTGGAAGGCGGCGCCAAGCCCGAGGCCGCGGCCGAAAAGTGGGTGAGCGACAACCCGGCACGCGTGGCGTCCTGGCTGGCCTGATCTTCCAACCGCACCAGAGCGAAGACCATGTCGATCCGCACCCTCCTGGCCACCAGCCTCATTCCGCTGGCCATCGGCATGGGCTGGCTCGCCCCGGCGCGGGCCGAGACGATGCTCCAGCATTGGCCCGCCCCGGCCGCGGCACAGCTTGACACCCTGATCCGCGACAACGCCAACCGGGGTGCGTTCGCGGTGTTCGACGCCGACAACACCAGCTACAACAATGACCTGGAGGAGTCGCTGCTGCCCTTTCTGGAACGAAAGGGCGTGCTGGTGCGCGACCGGCTCCCCGCCGAACTGAAGCCGATTCCGTTCAAGGACGTCGGCGGCCACCGCGAGAGCCTCAACAGCTACTACTACCGCCTGTGCGAGATCGACGACCAGGTCTGCTACCCGTGGGTGGCCCAGGTCTTCTCGGGGTTCACGCTGCGCGAGCTCAAGGGCTGGATCGACGAAATGCTGGCCTCGGGCGAACCGATTCCCGCCACGTACTACGAAGGCGATGTGGTCAAGACCATCGCCGTGAAGCCGCCGAAATTCCACACCGGCATGCAGGAGCTGTACCACAAGCTGATGGAGAACGGCATCGAGGTCTATGTCATGAGCGCCGCCTCCGAAGAGCTGGTCCGCATGGTGCTCGCCGACCCGAAATACGGCTACGGCGTCAAGCCGGAAAACGTGATCGGCGTGGGCCTGGCCCTGCGCGACCGCCGCACCGGCGAGCTGACCAATGCCCGCAAGCTGATCGCCGCCAAGCGCTACGACCCCGCCGCACTGCAGGACTTCGAGATGACCACGCTGCTGTGGGCGCCCATGACCTGGTTCGAGGGCAAGCAGGCGGCCATCCACACCTACATCGACCCGTGGAAGCAGCCCATCCTGGTGGCCGGCGATACCCCGGTGAGCGACGGACCGATGCTGTTCCGCGGTGCCGACGTCACGCACGGCGGCCTGCGCGTCTGGGTCAATCGCAAGGACAAGTACCTGGTGCAGATCGAAGCCATGCAGCAGACCCATGCGGCAGCGCAGCGCGCCGCGGGCCTGCCGGTCACGGCCACGCTGGGCTGGGTGGTGGTCAAGCCCGAGCAGATTCAGTAGCCCCTCTTCCACATTCTCCGCAGGAACCGACATGCAACCCCAACTTCCCATCGACGTGGACCCCGCAACCGGCGTGTGGCGCACCGACGGCCTGCCCATGATCTACGTGCCGCGGCACTTCTTCGTCAACAACCATGTCGAGACCGAAGCCGCCGTGGGCCGCGAGGTCTATGCACCCGCGCTGTACAAGGCCGGCCACCGGTCGGCGTACTTCTGGTGCCAGCAGGAGGCCGCCACGCATGGCCTGGCCGGCATGGACGTTTACGCGCACTACCTGAAGCGGCTGTCGCAGCGCGGCTGGGGCCAGTTTTCCTTCGTCACCGCCGATGCGGCCACCGGCCATGCGGAGGTGCGGGTCGACCATTCGGTCTTCGTGCTGGCACAGGGCATCGCCGGGGTGCCGGTGGACCGCAGCAAGGTCTGCTGCCTGTTCGCCGGCTGGTTCTCCGGCGCGATGGACTGGGTGCTGGAAACCGGTGGGTCCGCGGTGCGCACGGTCAGCGCCGAAACCCGGTGCGCCGCCGAATCGCCGGCACACCGGCCCGGGCACACGCCTGGGGCCGATGCGCCCCCGGCCGGCGACCACCAACATCCGTTCTGCACCTTCACCGTCACCCCTCTCTAGGCCGCCCCACCATGCGTTACCCGCATCTGTTCGAGCCGATCCGGCTGAACCAGGTCCTGCTGCGCAACCGCATCGTCAGCACGGCGCATGCCGAGGTCTATGCCGAGGCCGGCCACCCTGGCGAACGCTACATCCGCTACTACGAGGAAAAGGCCCGCGGCGGTGTCGGCCTGGCGATCTGCGGCGGCTCCAGCCCAGTCTCGCGCGACAGCCCCTGGTCGTGGTGGAGCTCGGTCAACCTGACCAACGGCGGCGTGATCGAGCCACTCGCCAAGCTGGCGGAGGCCATGCACCGGCACGGCGCCAAGCTGATGATCCAGGCCACGCACATGGGCCGGCGCAATGCCTGGCACGGCTTCGACTGGCCGCACCTGGTCAGCCCTTCGGGCATCCGCGAGCCGGTGCACCGCGGCAACGCGAAGACGATCGAGATCGAGGAGATCCGGCGCATCGCCGCCGACTACGGCCGCGCGGCCCGCCGCGTGAAGGACGCCGGGCTCGACGGCATCGAGATCTCGGCCGCGCACCAGCAGCTGATCGACCAGTTCTGGAGCCCGCGCGTCAACCACCGCACCGACGAATACGGCGGCAGCCTGGAGAACCGCCTCCGCTTCGGCATGCAGGTGCTGGAGGCGGTGCGCGAACAGGTCGGCAGCGGCTTCTGCGTCGGCCTGCGCATGTGCGGCGACGAGTTCCACGAAGACGGCATCAGCCACGAGATGGCCAAGGAGATCGCACAGGCGATGTCGGAGAGCGGCCTGATCGACTTCCTGAGCGTGGTGGGCTCGGGCGCCGACACCCACAACACGCTGGTCAACTGCATGCCGCCGATGGCCTTGCCGCCCGAGCCTTTCGTGCACCTGGCCGCCGGCATCAAGTCGGTGTCGAAGGTGCCGGTGATGCATGCCCAGAGCATCCGCGACGCCTCGCAGGCCGAGCGCATTCTGGCCACCGGCATGGTCGACATGGTGGGCATGACGCGGGCCCAGATCGCCGACCCGCACATGGTCATCAAGATCCGCGACGGCCGCGAGGACGAGATCAAGCAATGCGTGGGCGCCAACTACTGCATCGACCGCCAGTACAACGGCCTCGACGTGCTGTGCGTGCAGAACGCGGCCACCAGCCGCGAGGAAACCATGCCGCACGTCATCGAGAAGACCACCGGCGTGCGCCGCAAGGTGGTGGTGGTGGGCGCCGGGCCGGCCGGGCTGGAGGCCGCACGCGTGGCCCGTGCCCGTGGCCACGAGGTGGTGCTGTTCGAAAAGAATCCGCTGGTCGGCGGGCAGGTCAACCTGGCCGCCAAGCCGCCGAAGCGCGAACAGATGGCCGGCATCATCCGCTGGTTCGACATGGAGACCGTTCGCCTCGGCGTGGACCGCCGGCTCGGCACGGCGGCCACCATGGAGATGATCCTGGCCGAACAACCCGACATCGTGGTGCTGGCCACCGGCGGCGTGCCGCATACCGGCCAGACACCGGGCTGGGGCGTGGCCGAGGGCCTGGCCGTCAGCGGCTGGGACATCCTCTCGGGCAAGGTGGCACCGGCCGACAACGTGCTGGTCTACGACACCATCAGCACCCATGCCGGAACCGGCGTGGCCGACTTCATCGCGGCACGCGGCAAGCTGGTGGAAATCGTGACGCCCGACGTCAAGGTGGCCGACGACGTGGGCGGCACCACCTTCCCCATCTTCTACCGCCAGCTCTATGCCAACGGCGTGGTCATGACCCCCAACTTCTGGCTCGAACGCGTGTACCGCGAGACCACCGAGCACGGCGACAAGCTCATCGCCGTGCTGAAGAACGAATACACCGAAGCGCTGGAAGAGCGCGCCGTGGACCAGGTGGTGATCGAGAACGGCACCCTGCCCAACGACGCGCTCTACTGGCAGCTGAAGCCGCTGTCGACGAACAAGGGCCAGACCGACATCGATGCGCTGTACGACGCCCTGCCGCAACCCGGCCTGGCGCAGGCCACGGGGCCCGGCAGGTTCCTGCTGTACCGCGTGGGCGACTGCGAGTCGATGCACAACATCCACGCGGCGATCTACGACGCGTTGCGGCTGAGCCAGGACTGCTGATGCGGCTTTTGTCACCAGCCGTTGACACGGCGCAGCCCGGGAGTGTGAGATGACGCTGCAACTTCTGGTCGGCGCCGTCTTCTGGCTTGCCGTCGCGGCCCTGACCTGGGGCATGGCCCGCCGGGCCTCGCTCTGGCGCACCGGCCGCGCACGGGCGGTGGACCTGCGCGGGCTTCTGCAGATCCCCCGGCGCTATTTCGTCGACCTGCATCACGTGGTGGCGCGCGAACCCTTCGTCGCGCGGGCACATGTCGGCGTGGCGGGCGGTGCCATCCTCGCCCTGGCGCTGGTCGCGCTCAACTACGGCCTCGGCCTCCACTGGCGCAGCCTGGACGCGGCGCTGCTGCTCGCCGGCCTGGTCATGCTGGCCGGCAGCTTCGCCATGGCATCGCGCCG
>JAQGNA010000400.1 GCA_028292075.1 Rhodoferax sp.
AAAGCCTACCGCGCCGGTGGCGAACGGGTGGCCGACCTGTTGGGCCAGGGCTGGTCCACCGCGTTCGGGCAGCCCGGCGATACCGTCAGCACCGAGATGCGCCGCAACGCGCAGCTGGCGCAGGCCGTGGCGGGCAGCATGGTGCATCTGGGCCTTGACCTCAGCGCCCGCAGCGCCACCGTCGTGGTCGACAAGCTGGTCGAACTGGCGCAGCAAGGCGTCGCCCAGGCGTCGGCCAACGCCGCCCGCTTCGACGAGCACACCGGTGTGCCCGCCCTCGACAAACTGGCCACCGTGGCCGCACCGGCCGCCGTGGCGGTGCAGCGCCTGGCCAGCCAGGTGGAAGCCAAATCCGGCGCATGGGCTGCCAAGGTGGCCGGTGATGGCAAGGCGGCCCGAAAGCCGGCTTCGGCCTTCGCCAAGGCCCGCGCCCGCCGCACCGCCTGAACATTGCAGGCGCCGCGCATGGGGCGCACCGGGCTCCCGGCGCCACATCGCCGGATCAGCACCGCGCCGGGCCGGGCCACTCGGCGTCGGCGTCCTCAACGGGCGGCGCACCGGCAGGCCTAAAATGCGAGCTTGCGCGCCCTGCGCCAGCCGCGCCAGTGCAGATCCGTCCCGCACTCGCGCGCACCACTGGCCGCCCTGCGGCCCCCTTCCTCCCCTAGCCCCGTACTCCGAAATGGCCATTCAATGGTTCCCCGGTCACATGCATGTGACCAAGAAAGCCGTCATCGACCGGGTCAAGGACACCGACGTCGTCATCGAGCTGCTCGATGCCCGCCTGCCCGGCTCCAGCGCCAACCCTCTGCTGGCCGAGCTGACCCTCGGCAAGCCCACGCTCAAGGTGCTGAACAAGCAGGACCTGGCCGACCCGGCCCGCACAGCCCTGTGGATGGCGCATTACAACGCCCTGCCGGCCACCCAGGCCATCGCGCTGGACGCCAGCGAAGGCGCTCCGGCGCAACGGCTGGTACAGGCCTGCCATGTCCTCGCGCCAAACCGGGGCGGCATGGCCAAGCCGATGCGGGTGCTGGTCTGCGGCATTCCCAACGTGGGCAAGTCGACGCTGATCAACACCCTGAAGGGCAAGCGCGCGGCCAAGACCGGCGATGAGGCCGGCATTACCCGGCTCGAGCAGCGCATCACCATTGCCGACGACTTCTATCTGTACGACACCCCGGGCATGCTGTGGCCGCGCATCATCGTGCCGCAGAGCGGTTACCACCTGGCGGCCAGTGGCGCCGTGGGCCGCAATGCCTACGAGGAGGAAGAGGTCGCGCAGGAACTGCTCGCGGTGCTGCGGCGCAGCTACTTCGGCCTGTTGCAGGCCCGTTACCGGCTCGGCGCGCCCGAGGGCTACGAGGGCCAGGACGATGAGGCCCTGCTGACCGAGATCGGCCGCAAGCGCGGCACGCTGCTGGGCGGCGGGCGGGTCAATCTGCAAAAGGCCGCCGAGATCGTGATCTATGAATTCCGGGCCGGCACGCTCGGCCGTGTCACCCTCGAAACGCCCGAGGAATTCGGGCTCTGGCTCGCCGCGGGTCAGCAGGCCGATGCCGAGCGCCAGGCCAAGAAGGACCGCCGCAAGCAGCGGGGCCCGGCGCGCTCCGATGAGGCCGAGGTGCAGACCGACGCCGGCCGCGGCGAAGATGACCGGTCCGGCCCGACCGATCCGCCCGAAGCCTGACCCCGGCCCCCGTTCGGAGCGGGGCGCATTGACATACCGTTTGCGCGGTTTCGTCGATGTCCTACGCTCGGCAGTGGCCAATGGGCGCACACTGTGTCTCCGTGCCGTCACCCGCTCGTGGCGGCTTTTCCGTCGCGCCGGCCGGCCTTCGGCAAACCGAGGACTGGCCCGCGGACTTCTTTGCGAGGAGACCTATGCAAATCCAGATCAACACCGGTAACGGCATCGAGAACAAGGAAACCCTTGAACGTTGGGCCCAGACCGAGCTGACCGAATCACTGAGCCATTTCAAGGACGATCTCACCCGCGTGGAGGTCTATCTGAGCGAAGAGGCGCGCGAGAAGAACGGTGCGGCCGACAAGCGCTGCACCATGGAGGCCCGCCTTACCCATCACCAGCCCGTGGCCGTCACCCACCATGGCGCCACGCAGGACGAAGCGTTTCGCGGCGCCAATGGCAAGCTGAAGCGCCTGCTCGACAGCACGCTCGGTCGCCTCAAAGACCACCGCGACCACGGCTCGATCCGCAAGGACGGCACGCTGGAAGCAGAACCGGGCCTCTGAAGCGCCGGGTTGGCGCCGCCTCTGGCGCCGAGGTTCGACCTGCGTGGTCTGCATGGGGTGCCCCTTAGCCCATGCGCTAACCTACCGGGTTCGACGGCGCGGCCGGTGCTTCTGGGTGCCATGGCCGGGCCGGCCCTCCGACCAGCACCCCGAGAATCTGCCGCACACCATGAAGAAGTCCCCTACCCGCAAGGAAAACACCGACCTGCTGCAACGCGGCATTCTTTGCGCGCTGATCGGCCTGGCCGTGCTCGTCAGCCCGTACTTCATGGGTCCGAACGGCATGCGCGACGCCATCGCCGGCTCCTCGCTGGTCGGCTGGTTCGCGCTGGTTCTCGGCCTCGCATTCCTTGGTCTCTACGCCCGGCGCAAGTTCGGCAAGAACGGACCGCGCTAAGTCCATCGACGTATTTGGCTGCCATGAAAACACCTTTGCCCGTCCGGGAAGTCGCAAAAATATAGTTTTCCCTGTCGTCACTGGACAAGCTTGTGGATAAGCCACAGATGTCACTGTATGAGCTTCGCAAACCGTTGATTCCAAAGGATAAACGTTAGCGTGCTTAAAATAAAGGCAGTGATTTAAGACCCTGGGTCGTGCACTGCAGAGGTTCTCCAGCCCAGCTCTGGACAACTTTGTGGATAAGCCGGTAGATCGACTGTATGGCGCATCCAACTCGTTGTTTTTAAAGGCATAAGCTTACGCTGCTCAAAAATTGGGCACTTCTTATTTCCTGGATTTGACCCCTATAACCGCAAAATCGAGCGACTTCGAGATCGAAGGAAAAAAACATGCATCAACAACTTCATCCGCTCTGCCCGTCGAGTGCCCGGTCCCGCACCGCGAGGCTCGCCTCTTTGACTGCGCTGGCCGTGTTGACCACACTCGGCGGCCTGGCCGGTTGCGCCACCCAACCCGCGTCGCCGTCCGCGCCCGTGGTCACCGCGCCGATCAGCTCTGCCCCGGCGGTTGCCCAGCCCACGCTCCCTCCACCCGCCGCAGACACTTCCAACCCCATGCCCACCGCTGTCGAGACCGCACGCCAGTTGCCCGCCTTTCGCTGGCGGCTTTCGGAGGCCACCCGCGCGGGGGGACGGCCGGTGCCGGGGATCGTTCTGCAGGCCAATCGACCGCTGTACCTGGTCTTCGAGCCCACGACCGGGCGCATTGCCGCGAGTGGCGGCTGCAACC
Organism: Rhodoferax sp.; assembly: GCA_028292075.1. Next base: position 3,443 of record JAQGNA010000400.1, read on the forward strand.
GCATGGGCGGAAGCTACACGGTCACGCCAGCGGGCCTGCTGCGCGTCTCTCAGTGGATGGGCACCCGCATGGCCTGCGAGCCAGCCCTGATGCAACTGGACGCCGCGCTGGCGGCCTTCCTGGGCTCGCCGGTGCGCCTGGCGGCCGAAGGTGGCCCTGAAGCGCGAGGCGTGCCGCCGCGCCTGGTGCTGACCGCCACCGACCAGACCCGGCTGGTGTTCACCGGCGAACCCACCGCCGAGACCCGCTATGGCGGGACGCCTGAAATCATCTTCCTGGAGGTCGCACCCCGCCGTGTGCCCTGCGCGCATCCGCTCATGCCGAACGCCACCTGCCTGCAGGTGCGCGAACGCCGCTTCGATGCCGCCGGCCTGTCAACGGGCGCTCCCGGCGCCTGGCAGGCGCTGCATGGCGAGATCGAGGGCTTCACGCCGACCGATGGCATGCGGCAGGTGTTGCGGGTCAAGCGATTCCAGCGGGCCCAACCGCTACCGTCCGACCAGTCTTCCACCGCGCTGGTGCTCGACATGGTGATCGAGAGCACGCTGGCGCCGCGTTGAACACGTTGGCCGAAGACGCGTTCCGGGACGCCACGGCGCTCGGCGATGCAGCCGCCGCCAGGCACATGTTCGCGGCGATTCAGCGGCGCGCCGATGCCGTCGGGCTGGCGCTGCGCGCGCCACCGCCCGAGCCGACCACCTGCTGCGGCCGCGGCTGCAATGGCTGTGTGTGGGAGGGGTTCTACGCCGCGGCGGCTGGCTGGCGCGACGAAGCGCTTCAGCTGCTGGCTGAGGTCTGAGCCCCAAGCCGGTCCGCGAATGCCGCAAGGGCCTCGCAGGGCGGCCCGAAGCGGGCTCAGTGCGCCTGAGGCGCCGCCACAGGCACCGAAGCCGTTGAAGCGCGTACCGTGGCCTTTTCCAGCGCCTCGCGCGGCTTCAGGCCGAGACGGGCAGGCGAGAGGTACTGCGTGAGGTAGATGTCGAACGGCATCGTGTCGCCGTCCTCGATCGCCTTTTGCTCCTGCAGCGACCTGACCGTCATGGCTTCGAACCGCGCCTGCTGGGCGGCGTCGAGTGGCTCGGCCAGCAGCGCCTCGCGGGTGGCCTGTGCGCGGGTCCGCGTGTAGTCGATGAACGAGCCGCCATGGTCGGCCTGCATGGCCTTCAACACGCGTGCGGACGCCAGGCTGTCGGGGTCGTGGAGCGCGGCCACCGCAGCCCGCACCGCCTCGGTGTAGGCAGTGCCACCATGGGCCGCATCGAGCGCCGCCGCGATGGGTGCGCACTCGGCCACCAGGGCCTGGCCCCAGTCGGTCAGCGTGATTTCCTCGGCGCCGCGCTCCAGCTTGAGCCCCGGCTCGCGGCCGCGCGCGGCCACCCGGTGCTGGTTGCGCGCGAGCGCAGCAATTTCTTCCGGTGAATCGGGCGGGCTGTCGGACAGCAGGCAGTGCAACAGGAACACATCGATGAAGCGCATGGTCTGCGCATTGATGCCGATGGGTTCGAAAGGATCGAGGTCGAGCAGGCGCACTTCCACGTATTCGACGCCGCGCTCGCGCAATGCATGCAGAGGGCGTTCGCCGGGGAAGATCACCCGCTTCGGGCGGATCGTTCCGTAGAACTCGTTCTCGATCTGCAGCAGCGTGGTGCCGAGCTGGTTGTAGTCGCCACCCGGGTTGCGCACGCCCACCTTGGCATAGGCCGGATAGGGCCGCGTCAGGGCTTCCTGCAAAGAGGCGCCGTAGCCGTCGAGGCTGTTGTAGCTCACGGCCAGCGAGGCCTGCGCATCGCTCTGGTAGCCGAGCCGCCCCATCCGCAGCGAGGTGCCGTGCGGCATGTACATCGTGCGGTCGTTCAGGGGCTGCAGTTCGTGGTCGCGCCCGGCCACGAAGCTCGAGCACACCGCCGGCGAGGCGCCGAACAGGTACAGCAGCAGGAAGGCATGGCGGCGAAAGTTCCGGATGAGAGAGAAGTAGTCTTCGCTCGACACGCCGGGCAGCGACCAGTTGTAGTGGATCCCCGAAATGGTCTGCATGCGGCGGCCATAGCGGTGGCCCAGGCCCATCCGGTACACGCTCTTGGCGCGACCCACGTTCGAGCTGCCGTAGCGGCCCAGCGGAATCGTTTCGTCGGTCGGCAGACCGCAGGGCATGCTCGACACCCAAAGCATTTCGTCGCCCTCGGCGGCCAGGGCACGGTAGGTGAACTGGTGCACTTCCTTCAGTTCGGTCAGGCAGGCCTCGACGTCCTGGTGCACGCCGGTGATCAGCTCCACCTGCGACTCGCTGAAGTCGGTGGTGATGTTCGGATGGGTCAGCGCCGAGCCAAGTGCCGCGGGGTGCGGCGTCAGCGCCAGGCTGCCATCGGGCTTGGCCCGCAGGCTCTCTTTCTCGATGCCCCGGCGGATGCCCTTCAACGTGTCGGGCGCAAGGGCGTCGATGCGCTGCTGCAGGTAGGCGCTGGCGGGCGCGTCGGGACGGTTCATCTTGTTCTGGCCTCTGGTCTGGATGGCCGGGAAGTTAACACAGGCGCGCGCCGCCTGCTGCGGACCGCCAAGGCGCCCCGCAAGCCATCAGACCGATGTCGGCAGCCACTGCAGACCAGCCGCTGATCGGCTAGGCGCGAAGAACCACGCGCCCGGCATTGCCCGTGCCGCTCAGGTTTTGGACGCAGTTCCCGGCTCGGCCATCTTGCGGTGCTGCTCCGCCAGCATCTGCGACGGCGTGACCTTCGCCATGGCCACCTGCAGCTTGTTCTTGAGACCTGCCACCACGTCGGCCTCGCCGGCCATCATGGCCTCGAAGCCCGCCTTGGCAACGTCGGCGGGGTCGTCCTTCTTGTCCACACCCATCTTGGTGTCGAGCAGGTCGGCGCGGGCGAAGAACTCGGTGTCGGTCGGCCCGGGCATGAGCAGCGTGACCGTGACGCCGCTGTCCTTCAGCTCGTTGCGCAGCGCGGCGGCAAACGAATCGACGAACGCCTTGCTCGCGTTGTAGACCGCCTGAAAACTGCCCGGCAGGAAGCCGGCGATCGAACCGGTGATCAGCACCCGCCCATGGCCGCGCGTGTGCATGCCGGTCAGCGCGCGCTGCAGCAGGTAGAGCGTGCCGGTGATGTTGGTGTCGATCACATGCTGCACCTCGGCGAAGTCCTGCTCCAGAAAGCCCTTGCCCAGGCCGTGGCCGGCATTGGCCAACAGCGCGTCGATGGGCCGCCCGCCCACCGCGGCCAGCAGCTGGTCGATGCCGTCGCGGCTGGCGAGTTCGGCCTGCACCGCCGTGACCTCAGCGCCGAGCGAGCGAAAGTCAGCCACCGCTTCCTCCAGCGGCTGGTCGGCGGCAACGACCAGGTCGAAGCCGTTCTCGACACAGCACTTTGCCAGCTGGTAGCCAATGCCCGAGGACGCACCCGTCACCA
>JAQGNA010000422.1 GCA_028292075.1 Rhodoferax sp.
AGGTGGCCCAGGCGCTCGACCAGCGGCTGGGTCAACGCCGCCAGGCCCGGCCCGATCTCGACCATGGACTGGCCCGGCTCGGGGGCAATGGCGTCGACGATGGCGCCGATGATGCCCTGGTCGGACAGGAAATGCTGGCCGAACCGCTTGCGCGGAATGTGGGATGAAGCTTTCAAATGCCGGTGGCGTCCCGTTACTGGGGCGGCTCCCGGTATTCAACGTAGGCCCGCGCCCGCATTTCCTGCGCCCAGTTGCTATAGGCCTCTTCGAGCTTCTTCTCGCGCAGGATGTTGCGCACCACCTCGCGCTGCTCACGTGGCGTCAAGGCGCGGTCGCGGCGTTCGATCAGCTGGATCAGGTGCATGCCGAAACGCGACACCACCGGCTCGGACACCTGGCCTGGTTTCAGCGACTCGAGCACTTCCTCGAATTCTGGAACGAACTGCCCCGGGTTGGCCCAGCCGAGATCGCCGCCTTCCTTGGCGCTGCCGTCCTGTGATTGATCACGGGCCAGGCTCGCAAAATCGGCCAGGCCGGATTCAACCCGCTTCTTGTAGTCGAGCAGCCGGTCACGTGCAGCGGTCTCGCTCAACTGCGGGCTGGGGCGCAACAGGATGTGCCTGGCATGCGTCTGAGGTACGGCCGCCGGAATGCCGGCCTGGCGCTTGTCGATTACCTTGAGGATGTGGAAGCCGGCGGCGGAACGCAGCAGCGGGCTCAGGCCGCCCACTGGCACGTCGCGCGCACCGTCGACGAACAGCTGCGGATAACGGTCTTCGGGGCGCATGCCCAGCACGCCGCCGCCAGCCTTGTCGGGGCCGTCGCTGTTTTGCCGCACCAGCGCGGTGAAATCTTCGCCGGCCTTGGCGCGGTCGAGCAGGCCCTGGGCCCTCGTTTGCAATTCCTTCACGCGTTCGGGTGTGGCGTTTTCGGGCACGGCCACGAGCAGCATCGCCAGGTTGATTTCTTGCGGAGACTGCTGGGCGCCGGTCTGCTGGTCGCGCAGGTAGGCGTCGACATCCTGGTCGGACACCTTGACCCGGGAGTCGACCTCGCGCTCGCGCAGCCGCGACACGATCAGCTGGTTGCGCAGCTCTTCGCGGAACTGGGCCACGGGCAGGCCTTCACGCGCCAGGCGCTTGCGCAACTCGGGCACGTCGACCTGGTTCTGCCGGGCGACGTTCTGCTCGGCGAGATCGATGGCGGTGTCTTCCACCTTGATGCCGGCTTCGCGGGCCGCCTGCAGCTGCGCCTTCTCGACCACCAGGCGTTCCACCACCTGGCGGCTGATCTCGCCTTCGCTCGGCATGGCGCTGCCCTGCTGGGCCATCTGCTGAGAGACGCGGGCCACCCGGGTGCGCACTTCGTTGTTGGTGATCGGCTCGGAATTCACCACGGCAACGATGAAGTCGGCCTGGCGTGGCCCGGAAGGACGGGCCGAGCCCGGCGCCAGGGAGATGCCGGATTGGGTCGATGGCCGCAGCCCCTGGGCCTGCGCGGGCCAGGTGGCCAGCGTGGCCAGGCCCGCGAGCGTCAATGCAAGAATGCGATGGGTCATATTGCGAAGGTTTTGATCGTTCTAGTCGTACTGCCCGAATCGGCTCGGGGTGGTGATGGTTTCGCGCAGGTACTGGTAGCGCGGGATGTTTTCCTTGAGGGTCTTGAGCGGGCTCGAACCGAGCCGCGTGAAACCGACGAATTCGAGCTGGAACAGGATCTTCGAGCTGGCGCTGTTGTTGCTGCCCTGCAGCCGCTCGACCACAATGCGGCCCAGCCAGCAGCCCGCATCGTACTCAAAGCCGAGGATCGAATCGACGAGCTTCCGGTCCTTCACGCTGTAGTTCATGCGGCCGACGCTGTACCAGCGCCCTTCCCCCTGCCCGGCACCCGGGCCGAGATCGCGGCCGCGGTCACCCCAGAGGTCGTTGATCGGCCACTGCCAGCCAACGTCGATCTGTTCGCTCAGCTCGCGCTGGTAGCGGTAGGCCATGCTGATCACGCGGTAGTTGCCTGGGCTCCAGCGGCCGCTGAGAGACGTGCGCTCGGAGCGGCTGGTCTTGGGGTTGTACTGCACCGTGCCGTCGAAGGTCCAGCGCGGATCCCAGTTGACGGTCGCGCCCACCAGGAAGTCGCTGAGGCGATCGCTGACCACCGGCGCGCCGGGCAGCACAACCCGCTGGTCCTTGAACCGCAGCCGCTGTGCCACGCCAACGCTCAGCAGCTCGGCACCGGTGTCGGGCTCGTACAGCCGCGAGGTGACGCCCAGCGTGAGCAGGTTGTTGTCGGCAATGCGGTCGTTGCCCGAAAAAGAGTTCTCGGTGTAGATCGTTGCGAGGTTGAAGTCATTCAGGGCCGAGTCGTAGTTCGGCAATGCGCTCTGATCGCGGTACGGCGTGTTCACGTAGAACGCGCGCGGCTCCAGCGTCTGGCGCAGGTTGCGACCGAAGAAACTGGCGTCGCGTTCGAAGATCAGGCCGCTGTCGAGGCTGAAGGTCGGCACCGTGCGGCTGGCCGTGGTGGCGGTATTGGCAAGCGGCGCGTCAAACTCGTAGCTGGTGGCATGCAATTGCACCTTGGGGGTGACGAACCAGCCCGGGCGGATCCACGGACGGCTGATCTGCCCCAGCGCATAACTCCGTTTCGCGTTGGGTTGCAGGGTGAGCTTTCGGTCGGCCTCGAATTGGGTGTAATCGCCATCGACCGAGAAGTCGAAGCCATTCACGTTGTAGCGCGAGTAGCGCGCCGTCAGCTGTGGCAGCCGGTCGTAGGGCGGCACGATGGGCGCCGTCACGTCCTGCAGCGTCTGCCATTTCAGGACCCGCAGGCTGGTCGAAAAGTTGCCCTTGCCCCAGGTGAGAGAGGCGTCGTTCGACAACAGGCGCTGGGTGAGCGATGTGCCCTCGCGACCGAAGTCGCTCCAGTAGTTGTCGTCGCTCACGCGGTTCAGGTTGAGGTTCAACCCGAGCGGTCCGATCGGCGCCAGGCCCGTTTCGATGCTGCCCGAATGCAGCAGCGAATAGCTCCAGCGCGAACGGTCGCGCAGCGAATCGGTCGGCATGTAGTCGAGCCGCGTCTGCCCGCGGTAGGTCGGCTCGAGGTAGCGGAACTCGCCGCCCAGGTCCACGCCGCGCCGGGCCATCACGGTGGGGAAGAAGGTCGCATCGCGGTTGGGCGCGATGTTCCAGTAGTAGGGCACGGTGAGCTCGGCACCGTTCACGCTGTCCACCGCGATGGTCGGCGGCAGAAAGCCCGACTTGCGCTTGCTGGTGAGCGGAAAGCTCATCTCGGGGAAGGCCATGATCGGCACGTCCTTGAAGCGCAGAACCGCGCCCTCGGCCACGCCTTCTTCTTCGTCGTTGTCGATGCGGAGCGCGGTGGCTTTCAGGATCCACGCTGGCATCCAGCTCGGCCCGCCCTCGCGCCGGCAGGTGGTGTACGTCGCATTCCGCATCACCATGTGCTTGTCATCGAGGAAGTCGGCGCGGTCGGCGGTGCCATAGGCGCCATTGGCGAGAAACTGGTAGCTCGGCTTCTGGAAGACGCCTTCGAAGGCTTCCACCTTCAGCTCGAGCGACTCGCCCTCGTACACGTTGCCGGCCTGGTTGATGTGCACATTGCCGCGCGCCTTGGCCAGGTCGTCGGGCTGGTAGTACTCCAGGCGGTCGGCCCTGATGACGAGGTCGCCCTTGCGCATCATGGCGTTGCCGTCGATCACCATGTCGAGGTCGGGCCGGCCGGTGGTGCTGTCACCCGAAAAGAACGTGGGCGCCTGGTCGCGCATCACGGACGGCATCTTTTCCTGCAGCTGCGTGCTCGGCTGCAGCACCAGGGGCTCGTCGGCCTGGGCGTGCGCGGCGGTCACCGGGAGCATGGCGCACAACGCGGCGGCCACCAGCGCCACCGGCGTGGGGACGAAACGGCCACGGCGCGGGGCGCGGCAAAGGGCGCGGGAAACACGCGGTCGGTCGGGCATCGGGGCGGGCATCGGTCGGTGGATCGAATGAATCAAAAAGGGTTCTGCGGTCGATCTGGCGGGCACCGCGGGCTTGCCATGCGCCGGAATCAGGGGACCGGCGCAGGGGCGCGCAGGCCCGGGGACCGCATTTGTAGAATGGATTATCCATGACCCCTATTTCTCCCTCCACCACGCCCGTTTCCCAGCCGGACGCAGCAGGCGCCTCCGGGCCGTCGACCCTGACCACCGCCACGGCCATTGACTGGGCCGACACGGCACGGCAGGCCGCTTTCGAAAGCTGGCTGGCTGCCACCGCCCCGCGGTTCTCGCTGCGCCCTGAAACGCTGCGCAGCGCCTCGGCCGATGCCAGCTTCCGCCGCTACTTCCGCATCGACGCGGCGCAGGGCAGCTGCATCGTGATGGACGCCCCGCCCGACAAGGAAAACAGCGAGCCCTTCGTGCGCATCGCCAGCCTGATGGCCCAGGCCGGGCTGCACGTGCCCGAGGTGCTGGCCTGGGACGCGCCCCAGGGCTTCATGCTGCTGAGCGACCTGGGCGCCCGCACCATGATGGAAGTGATCGACCCCACCCGCCCGCAAGCCAACCAGGCGATGTACCTCGAGGCGGTGGACAGCCTCGTGCGCCTGCAACTGGCCTCGAAGCCGGGCGTGCTGCCGGCCTACGACGAGCCGCTGCTGCGACGCGAGCTGGCGTTGTTTCCAGACTGGTACCTGGCCCGCCACAAGGGCGTCACGCTCGATGACACGCAGCGCGCCACGCTCGACGACGCTTTCGACAAGATCGTCGCCCGCAACCTCGCCGCGCCCTGTGTCTATGTGCACCGCGACTTCATGCCACGCAACCTGATGGCACCGGCCGACCCGGGCGCAACCGGCCCCCTGGGCGTGCTCGACTTCCAGGACGCCGTCTACGGGCCCATCACCTACGACATCGCCAGCCTGATGCGCGACGCCTTCCTCACCTGGGAGGAAGACTTCGTGCTCGACATCACCATCCGCTACTGGGAGCGGGCCCGCAAGGCCGGCCTGCCGGTGGGCGACGACTTCGGCGAGTTCTATCGCGGCGTCGAGTGGATGGGACTTCAGCGCCACTTGAAGGTGGCCGGCATCTTTGCCCGGCTGACGCTGCGAGACGGCAAACCCAGATACCTGGCCGACACGCCGCGCTTCATCGACTACATCCGCGCGGCCGCTGGCCGGTACAACGAACTGCGTCCGCTGATGCGACTCGTCGACACCATCGAGGGCACCACCCCGGTGACCGGCTTCGCCTACGGTCGCATGTAGGGCGCCGGCATGCCGCGTTTCCATTGTCCCGCGCCGATGGCGTCGGGGAGCGTGATCGACCTTCCGCCCGGCCCGGCGCGCCATGTGCAGGTGCTGCGCATGCAACCAGGCCAGACCATCACCCTGTTCGGCGACGGCCTTCCGGGCGGAAGCTTTGAAGCCACCATCGAACGCATGGGCCGCAGCGATGTCAGCGTGCGCATCGGTACGTATGCGCCTGAACCGGCTGACACCGCGCTGCGCCCGGTGCACCTGGCGGTGGGCATGCCGGCGAATGACCGCATGGACTGGCTGGTCGAAAAGGCCACAGAACTGGGCATGGCCAGCCTGCAGCCGCTGATCACCGAGCGCAGCGTGCTGCGGCTGTCCGGCGATCGGGCGGACAAGAAAGTCGCCCATTGGCGCGCCGTGGCGGTGGCGGCCTGCGAGCAGTCGGGGCGCAACACGGTGCCGCAGATCTTCGAGGTGAAAAGCCTGAGCGAATGGCTGCGCGGCCTGCCCGCGCCAGCGGCCGAAAGGCGCGGCCTTTTGTCGTTGCGCGAGGGAACCCGGCGCCTCGCCGAATGGCCTGCCGACTTGCCAGTGCGGTTCCTCAGCGGCCCCGAAGGGGGCCTCGGCCCCGGCGAGGAAGACGCCGCCGTGGCCGGCGGCTTTCAGCCCGTGACCCTCGGCACCCGCGTTTTGCGCTCTGAAACGGCGCCGCTGGCGGCGCTGGCCCGGCTCCTTTGCTGAACGGGCCGGAAGGCCGGCGTGCGACCGTTGCCCGCTTCATGCAAGGGTAGACAAGCGGCGCCGCACCAAGCAACATGAGCAGCCTGCACGCTGACCGACGGTTCACAATGCTGTGTCAACGGATCGCCTGTACACCCGTTGTAGGCAGCCGCGCAAGCTTTTGCGTCTCTCACATCTCCAAAGGAAACACCATGGGCCTCCTCGATTCCGTTCTCGGCGCCGTATTGAACAACGGACAGCACCCCGCGTCCCAGCCAGGCGCCACTGGTGGCCTCGGTGGCATGGGTGGCATCGGTGGGGCCGGCCTGGGCGGCCTGATCGGCATGCTGGCCAGCAATCCCCAGTTGATCCAGGTGGTCACTGGCATGCTGAGCAACGGCAGCGCACAGGGCGGCCTCGGCGGTCTGATGGCCAAGTTCCAGCACGCTGGCATGGGCGACGTGATCGGCTCGTGGGTCGGCACCGGCCAAAACCAGCCGATCTCCGGCGATCAGCTGGGTCAGGTGCTCGGCCAAGACACGCTTTCCAACATCGCCGCCCAACTCGGCGTGCAGCCGGGCGAAGCCGCCAGCCAGCTCTCTCACGTGCTGCCGGGCCTGGTCGACCACCTGACGCCACAAGGCGAGGCGCCAGCGCAGGGCCTGGGCAACAGCGGCGACCTGTTCGGCATGCTCGGCGGCCTGCTGCAGCAAAAATAAGCTGCCAGGGGCCGACCCCTGGCGGGCTGCAGGCTAAAAGCGCGCCGCCAGCCACATCCGCAGGCGCTCGAACACCGGCTCGTTGTCGAGTTCGTTGAAGAGGTCGTGGTAGAGCGAATCAAAGCATTGCGCCGTCACGAACTCCGGCGGCGCCGCCGCGGCAAAAGCCCGGCTGCCTTCGGGCGAGGCAAGCCGGTCTTCGCCGGCATAGAGCAACAGCGTCGGAACCCGCCATGCGGCGGCATGGGCCAGCACGATGGGGCCGCTGTCGGCAATGAAACGCGCCATGCGCGCCGACATGCGCTGATGGCAAAAACGGTCGGCGCGGTAGGCCCGCACCATGGCCGGGTCGTGTGAGAGCAGAGCCGGATCGAGGCCGTTGTGCAGCCGCAGGTTCGGCGCCAGGGTCGGCAAGGCGGCCAGGGCCAGCCGCTTCATGCTGTTCATTCCGCCCACGCCGTGCGGGGCCTGCGCCAGCCCCGGGGACGACAGCACCAACCCCTCCACCGCGCCGCGCCGAAGCACCGTGTACCGTGCCGCAACCAGGGCGCCCAGGCTGTGGCCCAGCAGCACCAGCGGCATGCCGCGTGGCATGCGGGCGCGTGTGCTGGTCAATACGTCTTCCAGGTCGTCGATCAGCCGGCCGTCGCTGGGCAGCGTTCCACGGGAACCGCCCGATTCGCCATGGCCGTACTGGTCGTAGCCCCGCACTGCGAAGCCCCATCCGTTCAGGCGCTGGGCCAGATGGTCGTAGCGGGCCGCATGTTCGCCCAGGCCGTGAACCACCAGCACCACCCCGCGCAAGGGCACGTCTTCGGCCAACGGCCAGTCTTGTACCGCCAGGTTCTCGCCGTCCACCGCGGTGAAGGTGGACAGGGTCGATTCCACCCTGGCGGCCAGGTCCGACCTGGCCTGCCAAAAGGCGCCCGCCAGCGGCATGTCAGCCGACGGCCGCCCCGCTCTGGGCGAATCGCGAGATCACGTGGGCCACGGCCGCGGTGAGTTTCTTGGCATAAGGCACGTGCAGGAACTCGTTCGGGCCATGGGCATTGCTCTTGGGGCCGAGCACGCCGCAGACCATCATCTGTGCCTTGGGGAACCCCTTTGAGAGCATGTTCATGAGCGGAATGGTGCCGCCCTGGCCGATGTAGCCGCAAGGTGCGCCGAAATGCGCGCCCGAGGCTTCGTTCAGCGCCTGCTCGAACCACGGTGCCGTGGACGGTGCGTTCCAGCCGGTGGCCGCGCCCTCGGCGTGGAAGGTGACCTTGGCCTGGTAAGGCGCGTTGTCTTCCAGCAGCGCCTTGAGCTTCTGCACGGCCTCGGGGGCGTCGACGAGCGGCGGCAGGCGCAGCGACAGCTTGAACGCGGTATAGGGCCGAAGCACGTTGCCGGCGTTCTTTAATTCTGGAAAGCCTTCGGCGCCGGTGACGCTCAGCGTGGGCGACCAGGTGCGGTTGAGCAGGGCCTGCACCGGCTCCTTGGTGGTGGGCAGGGCAAACGCGGTGGCACCGTCGCAGTCGTAGTGCGCCCAGGGGAAGCGCTTGTAGATTTCGTCGCCGAGGATGGCCGCTGTGGCGCGTGCCTGCGCAAGGCGGTCGGCCGGCACCTCGCAGTGGAAGCTGGCCGGCAGCAGGCGGCCGGTGGCGCTGTCTTCCAGGCGATCGAGCACCTGCCGCATGATTCGAAAGCTCGACGGCACCAGGCCGCTGGCATCGCCGGAATGCACGCCTTCGGTCAGCACCTCGACCTTCAGCACGCCGCTGGCCATGCCGCGCAGGCTGCTGGTGAGCCAGAGCTGATCGTAATTGCCGGCGCCCGAATCGAGACAGATCACCAGCGCCACATCGCCCAGGCGAGGCCGCAGCGCGTCCACATATGGGAGCAAATCGTAGGAACCGCTTTCCTCGCAGGTCTCGATCAGGCCGACGATGCGCGGATGCGGCGCATTCTGGGCCTTGAGCGCCTGGATGGCGGTGATGCTGGCATAGACCGCATAGCCGTCGTCGGCGCTGCCGCGGCCGAAGAGCTTGCCGTCCTCGTACTTCGGTGTCCAGGGGCCGAGGTCGTTGCGCCAGCCGTTGAATTCGGGTTGCTTGTCGAGGTGGCCGTACATGAGCACGGTCTCGGCCACGTCGGTGCCGGTGGCGGCCACTTCAAAGAACATGACCGGCGTCCGGCCTTCCATGCGCACGATCTCGAGCGTCAGCCCCTCGACCTTCTGCGCCTCGACCCAGGTGGCCGCGTTGCGCAGCACCGTCTCGAGGTAGCCGTTGGCTGCCCAATCCTTGTCGAAGGACGGCGACTTGGCCGGAATCGCGATGTAGTTGGTCAGCTGCCCGACCAGGTCTTCGTCCCAGGCTCGGCTGACCTGGGTAAGGGCGTCGGTGGCGTTCAGGACGGATGCGGGTACACGGGCGTTCATGTGGGCTCCTGGGAGGGTGGGCGCGGCGGCACGGTTCCGGCTGGCCGCAAACCGCTCATTCCACCACAAGCCCGCCCGGATGTCCCGCCCCCGCGCGATTTCCGGGCTCTGCCCAAGCCGAGGTAGCGCTGGCGCATCGACGCGGCCTCGCGCACCAGCGTGCCGATTTCGACGCGGCGCTGGCTGTCAAACGGCCGGGTGAGGTTGCCCTGGCCTACCGCGGTGACCGCCGGGGTCAGCCCTTGCAGCGGCTCGCGGATGGATCGGCGGATGGCGATGTACAGCCCCGGCGCCCCGGGGTTGGCGCCCAGGACGGTCGCGTCACGCCGTGCCTCCAGGGATCGGCGCGGCGTCGGGCAACAGCCGCGCATCGCGGAGTGCCCGCCAAAAGGCAGCAGGCACGGTGTGCGCCATCATGGTCACGGCGTCATGCCAGTGGGCTAGGGTCTGCGGGCCGGCGATCACGATGTCCACGGCGGGATGCGCCAGTGGAAACTGCAGCGCAGCCGCGCGCAACGGCACGCCGAACCGCTCGCAGACCGCTTCGATCGCCGCGGTCCGGTCGACCCAGTCCCTTGAGGCGGGGCCGTAGTTGAAACGCAGCGGCTGCCCCCCGCGCACGCCCGTGGCCAGAATCCCCGAGTTGAAGACGCCGCCCGCGGCCACCCGCACGCCGCGTTGGGCGCAAAGCGGCAGCAGCGCCTGCAGGCCCGCGTGGTCGATCAGGCTGTAGCGGCCTGCCAGCAGCAGGCAGTCGAGCTCGGTCATGGCCATGACGTCGAGGCAAACCTGCACGTCGTTCACGCCGAGGCCGATGTGGCGCACCAGGCCTTCGTCGCGCAGGCGCCGCAGGGCCGGAATGGCCTCATCGACCACCTGCCTGAGCACCGTGGGGTAGGCGGCACCGTGGGTGGTGGCATCGCAGTCGTGCACGTAGGCCACGTCGAGCCGCGCCAGGCCGAGCCGTTGCAGGCTGTCCTCCACGCTGCGCCGGACACCGGCGGCCGAATAGTCCCAATGCTGGTTGAACGGCAGCACGTCGACATAGCTGTGCTGCGCGCGGGCCGCGTTGGCGTCCGCGGTCAACACCCGCCCGACCTTGCTCGACAGCACGAAACTGTCGCGTGGCCTGCGGCGCAGCGCGTTGCCGAACCGTTGCTCGCTCAGGCCGTGGCCGTAGTGCGGCGCGGTGTCGAAGGTGCGGCAGCCATCGGCCCAGGCCGATTCGATCACCGCCTCTGCCTCTGCGTCGGTGATGGCGGTGAACAGGTTGCCCAGGGCCGCGCCGCCCAGACCCAGCGCCACCCCGCCGGGCATGGGCGCATAGACCCGTGGCACGGCAGTAGCGGTCGCCGCTGTCGGCCCGGATGGTGTCATGGGTGGCACCGCCGGCGCGGCAGCCGACGATGTCACCGACTGCGGACTTGCGGCCGTTGCGCTGCTTGAATGTGCTGGGGTTTTCACGGATAGGCGATCGATTTCCATGACCTATAGTCGCACTAACATGTCAGTGTGTCCACAGTAGATTCCCTGAACGACAGCGGCTGAGACAGGCGGCGCGGTTCACCCTTACTTTCCATCGTGCGTCGAATTCCTGCCGAGCCTCCGCCCCCTTCAACGTCCTTCATTCATTCCATCACCGTGCTCAAAGGCCTCTCTCCGCTGTTGTCTCCCGATCTGCTGCACGTTCTCGCCTCCATGGGGCATGGCGATGAAATCGTGCTGGCCGACGCCTTCTTTCCGGCGGCGACGCATGCAAGGCGGCTGGTGCGCCTGCCCGGCGTTCCGGCCGATGCGGTGCTCGACGCGGTGCTGTCGGTGTTCCCACTCGATGACTTCGTGCCCGAGGCCGCCTGGACCATGCAGGTGGTCGGCGATGAAAGTGCCGTGCCCCCGGCCGTGGCCGACTTCACCGCCACGCTGCGCCGTCACGGCGGCCAGCCACCGGCCGCGCTCGAACGCTTCGCCTTCTACGAGCGCGCCGCCAAGGCCTTCGCCGTGGTGGCCACTGGCGAGATCCGCACCTACGGCAACATCCTGCTGAAGAAAGGCGTGGCCGCACCATGACCGCCCGCGCGCCCCGCACGCCGGCCCGCAGGCCAAGCCCGCAACCCGTGGCCAAGTCGGTGGCCAACCGCACGCTGGCGGCAGTGCCCTCGGGCGCGTCCAGCCAACGGGCGCGCGCCTACCAGGGCTTCACGCAGCAGATCCTCAGCGGCAGCATCCGCCCTGGCCAGTTCGTGTCGCAGCGCGAACTCATGACGCTGCTCGACATGCCGCTCGGCGCCGTGCGCGAGATGATTCCGCGGCTCGAGGCCGGCGGCCTCGTGAAGACCGTCCCGCAGCGCGGCCTGCAGATCGCCCACGTGGACCTCAAGCTCATCCGCAACGCCTTCCAGCTTCGCGCCATGATCGAACGCGAGGCCGTGCGTCTCTTTGTGCGCAGCGTCAGTGCGGCCGAACTCGACGACATCGAGGCCACGCACCACGACATCCTGAACCGCGCGCGCCGCGCCGGCGCCGACCGGCCCGATGCCGACCTGCTGGACGACGCCCAATCGGTGGACTGGGGCCTGCATGACCGCATGGTCGACGCCATGGGCAACGAAATCGTCTCGGAGATCTACCGCGTGAACAGCCTGCGCGTGCGGCTCATCACACTCGAGCAGAGCGTGATCACGCCGGCTCGCCTGATCCCCGCCATGGAAGAACACCTGCGCTTCATCTCCGCGCTGCAGCGGCGCGACGAAGCAGCCGCCATCGCCGGCCTCGAACAGCACATGGAAAGCGCCCGCAGCCGCGTGATGTCGACTTCTCCCGACATGCTGCGCTCCGACCGCGATGCGCCCGCCCGCTCCGCCCCCTGAATCGCCTTCCAGCGCCTTCAAGCCCCACATCCCCGCCCCGCTTAACCCAACAACCAGGAGACACACTTGACCCATGCAATCCAGGGCCTCTGGCCCGCCCTCTTGATGCCCTTCGGCGCCGATGGCCAGTTGGACATTCCACGCACCCTCGCGCAAACCAGCCGCATGCTGGCGGCCGGCTGCGACGGTGTCACGCTGTTCGGCACCACCGGCGAAGGCCTGGCCTTCAGCGTCGCCGAACGCAAGAAGGTGCTCGAGGCCGTGCTGAACAGCGGCGTGCGGCCCGACCAGGTGATCATCACCACCACGGCCTGCGCACTGGACGAAGCCATCGACCTCGGCCGCCACGCCATCTCGAAGGGCGTGACGCGCCAGCTCTACATGCCGCCGTTCTTCTTCAACCACCCGCGCGATGCCGGCGTGATCGAATGCGTGAGCCAGGTGGTCAGGGGCATCACCAGCGCCGCCAATGGCGACGGCCTGCAGATGCTGCTGTACCACTTCCCTTCGCTGGTGAACGTGGCGTTCTCGCACGACGCCATTGCCGAGCTGGTGCGCCGCCATCCGCAGCATGTGGTTGGCGTAAAGGACAGCGCGGGTGACCTGCAACATTCGCTCGGGCTGGTCAAGGCCTTCCCGCAGCTGTCGATCCTGGTCGGCTCCGAGCCGCACATCGCCGAGGTGATGCGCGCGGGCGGCGCCGGTTCGGTCAACGGCATGTCCAACGTGGCGCCGCATCTGCTGCGCCGCGTGATGTCTTCGCCGCAAAGTGTCAGTCCGGCGGACGAGAAGCTGATCCTCGACCTGATTCGCCTCATGACGGTGCTGCCTGGCATGCCCTTCGTCAGCGCCTACAAGGTCGGCCTGGCCGAGCAGTCGGGCGACGATGTCTGGCTCAATGTACGGGCACCGCTCACCAAGCTCGAGCCGCACGAGGAAAAGGCGGTGCGCGAGGTGTACCGCGCCACGAATCAGAGCTTCGAGACCATTTAAGTCAACACCAGGAGACAAGCCATGAAGAAGAACCAGATCAACCGCCGCACCGTCCTTCAGGCCAGCGCGGGCGCCACGGCGCTGTCGGCCGTGCCCACCGTGTTCGGCCAGGCCGGCTTCGACTGGAAGCGCTACAACGGCCAGACCATCGAAGTGCACCTGATCAAGAGCCCGCGCGGCGAGCTGCTGCAGAAGCACCAGAAGGAATTCGAGGACATGACCGGCATCAAGGTCGGCGCGGAGCAGGTGCCCGAGCAGCAGTCGCGGCAGAAGACGGTGATCGAGTTCAATTCGGGCAAGACCAGCTTCGACGTGGTGCACATGAGCTACCACGTCCAGAAGCGCCAGTTCGCCAAGGGCAAGTGGATGGAAGATCTGCGCCCGCTGATCGCCTCCGGCGCGCCGGCCGATTTCGATGTGAAGGACTACTCCGCCGGCGGCATGTTCTATGCCACGCAGGCCGACGGCCGCATCGACAGCCTGCCGCTCAATCTCGACCCCTGGATCCTCTACTGGAACAAGGAACTCTTCGCCGCCAAGGGCGTGGCCTACCCGAAGAACTTCGCCGACATCGTCAACGCGGCCAAGAAGCTGCACGACCCGGCCGCCGGCGTGGTGGGCTTCGTCGGGCGTGGCCTGAAGAACGCCAACGTGCCACTGTGGACCGGCTTCTTCCTCGGCTACGGCGGCCAGTTCTTCGACGCATCGGGCAAGCTTGCCACCGAAACCCCCGAAGCCCTGGCCTCGGCAACGATGTACCGCGACCTGTTGAAGAACACCGGCCCGGCCGGCGTGGCCGGCTACAACTGGAACGAATCTCAGAGCTTGTTCCTGCAGGGCAAGGCCGCCATGTGGATCGACGGCTCGGGCTTCGCGCCACCGCTCGAAGACGCGACCAAGTCGAAGGTGAAGGGCAAGGTCGGCTACGGCGTGATGCCGCCCGGCCCGAAGACGCAGGTGTCGGCCACCTTCGGCGACGGCATCGGCGTGTCGAGCTATTCCACCAAGAAGGGCGCGGCCTGGTACTACATCATGTGGGCGACAAGCAAGGCCATGCAGGCGCGCATGCTGGCCACCGGGTCCGGCGCGCCGGTGCGGCTGTCGGCCTACTCGAACGCCGAAGCCATCGCCGCGCTGACGGTGCCGGCGGAATGGCTCACCGCCGTGGCCGAGTCGCTGAAGATCGCCCGCCCCGGCCTGCCGATCATCGAGCCGGTGACCGAGTTCCGCGACACCTTCGGCATCGCGCTCAACAACATGCTGACCGGTGGCGACCCTGCCGCGGAGCTGAAGAAGGCCACGGCCGAATTCGCCCCCGTGGCGGCCAAGGCCGAGAGCTGATTTCGCCGCCGGCGGCCTGCGTCGCCGGCCTTTTCGTTCGAACAAGCACAGCCGCTTTCACAGCGGACGGGGTCACCCTGCATGCGGAAAATTTCGCCCTTCATCTGGTTCATCGTGCCGGCGGTCGTCGTCATCGTCGCGGTGATCGTCTTCCCCTGGCTGTTCACGCTGTGGATGAGCCTGTTCGACTGGAAAATCGGTTCGGTGCCGAAGTTCGCCGGCCTGTCGAACTACGCCGAGCTCGCCACCAACCAGCGCTTTCTCGAGTCGATCGCGCACACGCTCATCTTTACCGCCATGGCCGTGGCCGCGCCCCTGGTGCTGGGCACCGCAGCGGCGCTCGTCTTCCATCAGGAGTTCCCGGGCCGGGGCTTCCTGCGGGGCGCCTTCGTGCTGCCGATGATGGCCACGCCGGTGGCGATCGCGCTGGTGTGGGTAATGATGTTCCACCCGCAGCAAGGCGTGCTGAACTACCTGCTTTCATTGGTCGGCATCGGCCCGAGCGAATGGGTTTACTCGCCTCGGCTGGCCATCGCCTGCCTGGTGCTGGTGGACATCTGGCAGTGGACGCCGCTGGTGATGCTGATCGTGCTGGGTGGCATGGCGTCGCTGCCGGCCGACCCGTTCGAGGCCGCGCTGATGGAGGGCGCCACGCGCTGGCAGACCTTTCGCTACGTCACGCTGCCGATGTTGCTGCCGTTCATTCTGGTGGCCGGCGTGGTGCGCATGATCGACGCGCTCAAGACCTTCGACACGATCTACGTGATCACGCAGGGTGGTCCGGGCACGGCCTCGGAAACCATCAACATCTACCTCTACCTGCAGGCCTTTTCGTTCTACCAGATCGGCAAGTCATCGGCTGTGGTGGTGGTGTTCTTCGTGCTGGTCGTGGCGCTGTCGATGCTGCTGTTCTGGCTGCGCGAACGCTCCAAGTATTACGAGTGAAGCAGGGAAAATGACCATGAAAAAAACACTCGACAAACTGCTGCTTGGCGTCTGCGTGATCCTGCTGGTGTCGCCGGCCATCAGCTTCTTCCTGTGGATGCTGTCGCTGGCCTTCAAGAACGAGGTGGACAACCTGGCGTATCCGCCGGTGTTCGTGCCCAGCCCGCCGACCTTCGCCAACTTCGTCAAGGTGTTCGACAGCGGCCCGTTCTTCAAGTACCTGCTGAACAGCATCGTGGTCTCGGGCCTGGCCACAGGCATCGCCTTGCTGATCGGGGTGCCGGCGGGCTACGGCATCGCGCGGCTCAAGGCGAAAAAGCTGTTGATGGTGATCATGATCGCGCGCATGACGCCGGCCATCAGCTTTCTGATTCCGCTGTTCACGCTGTTCCAGGCGCTGGGGCTCACGGGCACGCTGGCGCCGGTCATCATCACCCACCTGGTGATCACGGTGCCGATCACGGTCTACATCGTCTCGGGCTACTTCGAGACGCTGCCGAACGAACTCGAAGAAGCGGCGGTGGTCGACGGCTGCTCGCCATGGCAGCGGTTCCGCCACATCGCGCTGCCGCTGGCGCGCCCGGGCATCACGGTGGCGGCGATCCTGGCCTTCATCTTCTCCTGGAACAACTTCATCTTCGGCGCGGTGCTGGCGGGGCGCGAGACGCGCACCCTGCCGGTGGCGATCTACAACGTGCTGACCTTCGAGCAGATCGCCTGGGGCCCGCTGGCCGCCGCCGCGCTGCTGGTCACGTTGCCGGTGTTGCTGCTCACGCTCATCATCCAGAAAGAGATCGTCGGTGGCCTCACGGCTGGCGGCGTCAAGGGCGGCTGAGTGCGCTCGTTGTCTTCATAGCAATTCAAAGAGATATCCCATGGCATCAGTCACCTTATCCGGCATCGAAAAAAACTTCGGCGAAACCCGCGTCATCAAGGGCGTGGACATTGCCATCGGCGACGGCGAGTTCGCCGTGTTCGTCGGCCCCAGCGGCTGCGGCAAGTCGACGCTGCTGCGCATGATCGCCGGGCTCGACGACCCGGCCGCCGGGCAGATCCGCATCGGCGACCGCACCGTCAACGGCCTCGCGCCGAAGGAGCGCGGCGTGTCGATGGTGTTCCAGACTTACGCGCTCTACCCGCACATGACCGTGCGCGACAACATGGGCTTCGGCCTGATGATTTCCGGCACCGAGCAGAGCACCATCGGCAGCAAGGTGGCCGGCGCCGCGAAGATCCTGGGCCTCGACAAATTGCTCGACCGCCTGCCGCGCCAGCTCTCGGGAGGCCAGCGCCAGCGCGTGGCCATGGGTCGGGCCATGGTGCGCGATCCGCAGGTGTTCCTGTTCGACGAACCCTTGTCCAACCTCGACGCCAAGCTGCGCGTGCAGATGCGTACCGAGATCCGCGCGCTGCACCAGCGGCTCAAGACCACGTCGATCTATGTGACGCACGACCAGATCGAGGCCATGACCATGGCGGACCGCATCATCGTGTTGCGCGACGGCCTGGTCGAGCAGATCGGCACGCCGGCGCACCTGTACGACAACCCGTGCAACACCTTCGTCGCCACCTTCATCGGCTCGCCGTCGATGAACCTCGTGCCGGCCCGCTTGCATGGCGCCTCGGCCACGGCGGACGCCGGTGGGCATATTCCCTTGCCGACCAGCCAGGCCGCAGCCGGCGAGCGGCGCGTGGTGCTGGGCCTGCGGCCCGAGCACCTGCGGGTGTGCGAGGCCGGCGCCGCGAATGGCATTCCCTGCACGGTGAAGGTGGTGGAGTTCAGCGGCGCCGACACGCTGCTGACCTGCGACGCGCAAGGCCACATGGTGCAGGCCCTGGTGCACGACCGCCTGCTGGTCAAGCCGGGCGACGCCGTGACGCTCGACATCGATCCGCAGCTGGTGCATGTGTTCGACGAAGGCACGCAGCAACGGCTGTGACGCGCCGTGCCGCGGGCTATCGGCAATGCCCGGTGCGGCCCGAAGGATTCAGCCGCGCGCCTGCAGGTAAGGCCGCACCCAGCCCAGCCCGGCCGACGTGCCGCCCGGCTCGCCGCCCCTGAGCGGCCGGTACTCGCAGCCGATCCAGCCGGTGTAGCCCAGCTCGTCCAGCAGCGCGAAGAGATACGGGTAGTTGACCTCGCCCAGGTCGGGCTCGTGGCGCTCGGGCACGCCGGCGATCTGAATGTGGCCGACATGGCCGCCCGGCAGGTACTGGCGGATCTTCATGGCCACATCGCCTTCGACGATCTGGCAGTGATAGAGGTCCATCTGGACCTTCAGATTGGCCGCACCCACCTCGCGCACCACCGCGTGCGCCTGGTCTTGCCGGTTCAAAAAGAAGCCGGGGATGTCACGCGGATTGATCGGCTCGATGAGGATGTCGACGCCCTGCTGTGCGGCTTCGGCGGCGGCCCACTTGAGGTTGGCCACATAGGTGGCGCGCATGACCTCGGTGTCGGCCGCGAGCAGGCCGGCCATCACGTGGATGCAGGGGCTCTTCAGCAGCTTCTGGTATTGCAGCGCCAGGGCCACACCCAGACGGAACTCGTGCTCATGGCCGGGCAGGCTTGCCGTGCCGCGCACGCCGGTGTCCCAGGCCTGGGCGATGGACGCCGTGTCGATGCCACCGGGCGGCGCGTTGAACAGCGCCAGCCGCAGGCCGTTGTCGTGCAGGCGGGCCGCGATTTCCTCGGCGGGCCAGGCGTAGGGGAAGAGAAATTCCACCGCGCTGAAGCCATCTTGCGCGGCCGCGGCAAAGCGGTCGAGAAAGGGCAGCTCGGGGTACATCATCGACAGGTTGGCGGCAAATTGGGGCATGGTGGTCTCCGTCAGGACAAGGCTACCAGCGGGCGCCGAAGGTGGCGCGCAGCTGTTCGATCTGCGGCTCGGCCAGCGGCGCCAGTGGCTCGCCTGGCGCGCACAGCAGCATGAGCCTGGCCGTCTCCTCCAGCTCCTCGAGCGTGGCCATGGCCGCGGCCGGCGTGTCGTGCCACACGTTGGGGCCCAGGCGCTCGAGCATCACGGCGCGAATCGGCGTGCCTTGTTCGCCGTAGCGGACGATGGCCCGGGCCACGGCTTCGGCGGCCTCGGGCGCGCCGGGACGGTGGTAGGCGATGAGCGGCACACGGCCGACCTTCATCACGAAATACGGGGTCAGCGCCGGCAGCAGTTCGGGGCCGCCGGGCCGCAGGCTCAGCGCGACGCAGTGCGTGCTGTGGGTGTGGATGACACAGCGGGTTTTTGCATCAAATCGGCCTGCAGCCTTGTAGATACCTTGGTGTAGCGCTATTGTTTTGCTAGCTTTGTCGCCACCGAGCTGCCGCGCGTCAGGGTCCAGCCGGGCCAGCCGCGCAGGGTCGAGGTGGCCCAGGCAGGCGTCAGTCGGCGTGATGAGAAAGCCGTCGTCCAGCCGCACGCTGATGTTGCCGGCGGTGGCATGCACGTAACCGCGCGCAAACAGGCTGGCGCCAATGCGGCAAATCTCTTCGCGGGCCTGGTTTTCGGTCATCACAACAGCGCGAAGGCTTTGGTGAAAAAGTCGTCGGTGCCGAAGTTGCCGGACTTCAGCGTGAGGTGCAGGCCGTCGTCGCCCGCGCCGGGCGCCTGGGCCCAGCACCAGGGCACGCCCGGGTCGATCTGGGGGCCGATCTTGAGTTGCGTCACTTCGAGCGCCTGCACGCAGGCGCCGGAGGTTTCGCCGCCAGCCACCACCAACTGCCGCACGCCGCATTCGGCCACCAGCCCGCGGGCGATGGCGGCCAGATGGTGCTCGACCAGGGCGCCTGCCTCGGCCGCGCCGAGCCGGCCCTGCACGGCCTGGATGGTGCCGGCGTCGGCGGTGGAATACACCAGCACCGGGCCGTGCTGCAACAGGGGCCTGGCCCAGTTCAGCGCGTCGGCCACGGCGGCATCTCCCTGGTCGGCCAATTGAAGCGGGTCGACGGCGAGCGCCGGCCGGCCGCTGGCCTTGAAGTGCGCCACCTGCCGGTTGGTGGCCTGCGAACAGCTGCCCGAGACCACGGCTCGAAAGCCTTGAGGCGGAGGCAGTGTGCCGGCGGTGCTTGACGGCGCGATGCCGAAGTTGGCCGGCAATCCGATGGCCACGCCCGAGCCGGCGGTGACCAGAGGCATGTCCTTGAGCGCGGGGCCGAGCCGCATCAGGTCGGCGTTCGACACCGCATCGACCACGGCCATGCCCACGCCTTCGGCCCGGAGTTGAGCGATGCGCGCGGTCACGGCTTCGGGGCCCTGGGCCACCACGGCATGGTCGATGAGTCCCACCTTGCGCCGGCTTTGCGCCTGCAGCACCCGCACCAGGTTGGCGTCCCGCATGGGCGTGAGCGGGTGGTCGCGCATGCCGCTTTCGCTCAAGAGCACGTCGCCCACGAACAGATAGCCCTTGAAGACGGTGCGGCCGTTGTCGGGAAAGGCCGGCGTGGCAATGGTGAAGTCGGTGCCCAGCGCGTCCATCAGCGCCTCGGCCACCGGGCCGATGTTGCCCTCGGCGGTGCTGTCGAAGGTCGAGCAGTAC
>JAQGNA010000432.1 GCA_028292075.1 Rhodoferax sp.
GAGAGCCCGGGCGGCGGGCTTTGGATGCGGAGCAGTGGCGGTGGCACGGTGTTTCGGCAAACAGCCCGGCGCAACCTGGCCGAAACCACCGAGACGGAAGATGTCGATTCCGCTTTGAGCCGGTTCCTGGCCAGCAGCGGCTGGGTTGTCAACCTCGCCGAGTACCGCTCTTTTCCGCAGCGTTACGGTTCGCTTGCCCTGCCAGGATGGCTTCAACAGATGCCGCACGCCTGGCTGATCGTGCCCCTGATCGTTGGCAACGACATGATCGGCTTCGTCGTGCTGGCCAGTGCCCGAGCCGAGATCGACGTCAATTGGGAGGTCAACGATCTGCTCAAAACGGCAGGGCGACAGGCCGCAAGTTTTCTGTCTCAGATGCAGGCGACCGAAGCGTTGCTGGAGGTGCGCAAGTTCGATGCCTTCAACCGCATGTCGGCCTTCGTGGTCCACGACCTGAAGAACATCGTGACCCAGTTGTCGCTGATGTTAAAGAACGCCAAGCGCCTGCATGCCAACCCGGAATTCCAGCAGGACATGCTCATGACCGTGGAGAATTCATTGGACAGGATGCGCCAGCTGATGCTTCAATTGCGGGAAGGCGCCACACCGACAGGCACCGTGGTGGGCGTCGATCTGGCAGCCATCGTGCAGCGGATCGCGTCGGTGGCAACCGGCAGGGGTAGGCAACTCGAGGTTACCCTCGGCGAGCGTGTCATCACCCGTGGCCATGAGGAGCGGCTTGAGCGCATTCTTGGGCATGTGGTGCAGAACGCGTTCGACGCCACCGAAGTCACCGGCCGGGTCCAGCTGAAGCTCGACCGCGCAGGCGGGCAGGCCAGGATCGTCGTCGTCGACACGGGCCAGGGCATGAGCGAGGAGTTCGTTCGTGAACGCCTGTTCAAGCCGTTTCAAACCACCAAACAAGCCGGAATGGGCATCGGGGCTTATGAAAGCTTTTTATATGTGCAGGAACTGGGAGGCAAGATCCTGGTTCAGAGCGAGCTCAATAAAGGCACGGAGGTCACGATTCTTTTGCCACTTTTCGATGTGCAAGCCCATTCCGACCTTCAACTTCTGGATGTGCCATGACCTCTGAGTCCACGCGTTCCCTGCTGATTGTGGAAGACGATCCCGCGCTGCAAAAACAAATCAAATGGTCGGTCGACCGTTTCGAGTCCGTCACCGCCAGCGACCGCGAGAGCGCGCTGGTACAGCTGCGCCGGCATGCACCTTCGGTCGTGACGATGGACCTCGGCTTGCCGCCGGACGCCGACGGCGTCAGCGAGGGTTTCAAGCTGCTCGAGCAGATCATCTCGATCCAGCCTGACACCAAGGTGATCGTGCTCACGGGGCAGAACGACCAGGCCAATGCGCTGCGGGCCGTGGCATTGGGGGCGTACGATTTCTTCGCCAAGCCTTTCGAGCCAGAGCTGCTCAACCTGACCATCGAGCGCGCGTTCCGGATGTTCGAATTGCAAAAGGAAAATCGCCGCTTGCAGGCCATGCACCAGCCTGACGCTCTGGGTGGCCTCATCACGCGCGACCCCGAAATGCTGCGCATTTGCCGCACGATCGAGAAAGTCGCCAACAGCACCGCCACGGTGATGCTTCTGGGCGAGAGCGGCACGGGCAAGGAAGTGCTGGCCCGCGGCCTGCACCAGGCATCGCCGCGCAAGGCCGGCAAGTTCGTTGCCATCAACTGCGCTGCCATCCCCGAGAACCTGCTCGAAAGCGAACTTTTCGGCTATGAAAAAGGGGCGTTCACCGGTGCCGCCAAGATGACGCTGGGCAAGATCGAGACTGCCAACGGCGGCACCTTGATGCTCGACGAAATCGGCGACCTGCCATTTGCGCTGCAGGCCAAGCTGCTTCGCTTCATCCAGGAGCGGACCATCGAACGTGTCGGTGGACGCCAGGAAATTCCCGTCGACGTGCGCATCGTCTGCGCGACGCACCAGGACCTGAAGGCGCTCAGCAAGGAAGGTCGATTCCGGGAGGACCTGTACTACCGTTTGGCCGAGATTGTGGTCAACATTCCGCCATTGCGCGCCCGTCGCGGCGACGCGGCACTGCTTGCCTATTCCTTCCTTCGCCGATTTGTGCAAGAACAGAACCGCGGAAGCCTGAATCTCAACGAAAGCGCCGTGCGCGCCATCGAGTCTTACAGTTGGCCAGGCAACATCCGTGAACTTGAAAACTGCGTGCGGCGCGCCGTCATCATGGCGGATGGCAACCAGATCACGGCTGACGACATCGGCATCGAGCCCACGGACGAAGACCAAGTCGAGGAGTCCCTTGATTTGCGCATGATCCGCGACAACGCCGAAAAGAACGCTGTCATTTCAGCTCTTGGGCGCGTGAACGGCAACATCGCCAAGGCCGCTGAATTGCTCGGCGTGAGCCGCCCCACGCTTTACGACCTCATGCATCGCCTCGGCTTGAAGTAAGCCTTCAGCCGCCAGCGCCACCTTATTTGAAAGTCAAACCATGAACCCGTGCAAATTTGTTCCATTGCTGTTGATTTCCGCCGTGCTTGCTGCTTGCGGTGGTGGCGACGATCCGGAAAAGCTCATGACCTCCGCCAAAGAGTATCTGGCGAAAAACGACAACAAGGCGGCGGTCATCCAGATCAAGAACCTGCTGCTCAAGAAGCCTGACAGTGCAGAAGGGCGTTTCATGCTCGGTTCGGCACTCCTCAACGGCGGCGACCCCACCGCGGCCGAGATCGAACTGGCCAAGGCGCGCGAACTGAAGTACCCCGACGATCAGGTCGTGCCACCCTTGGCCAAGTCCCTCATCTTGCAGGGCAAGTACCGCAAGATCACTGACGAGCTGGGCAAGGTCGAGCTCACCGCCCCGTCGGCAAAGGCCGACTTCCTGATCGTGCTGAGCAACGCCTATGCGGCGCAGGGCATGCGCGAGCTTTCGGTCGCGGCGCTCAACAAGGCTTTGGCGGCGGAGCCGGCCAACGTCAATGCACTGATCACGCAGGCACGCCAGAAGATCGAATCGAACGACATTGCCGGGGCGCAATCGCTCATCGATGCCCTGATGGCCAAATCGCCCACCAACCCCGAGGTTTGGCGGCTCAAGGGTGACTATCTGATCTTCGCCAAATCCGATCTCGACGGTGCGCTGGGCGCGTTTCGCAAGTCGGTCGAGCTGAAGCCCGATTTTCTGGCCGGGCACACCGGCATCATCAACATCCTGCTCCAGGGCGGCAAGCTCGAAGCGGCCAAGGCGCAGATCGACGAGATGAAGAAGGTGGCGCCCAACAACCTTCAGACCAGGTACTTTGAAGCCCAGTACGCCTACCAAAACAAGGACTTCAAGGGAGCGCGCGAACTTGCGCTCCAGTTGCTCAAGGTGGCGCCTGAAAACCTCAAGGCGCTGCAACTCGCGGGTGCGGTTGAGTTCCAGCTGGGATCGCTGTTGCAGGCTGAAATCTACCTCTCCAAGGTGGTACAGACCAATCCGCAGTCCATTAGCGCACGCCGGCTCCTTGCCATGACCTACCTCCGGACGGGGCAGGCAGAGAAGGCGCTCGCCACCCTCGGCCCGGCCATGGGTCAGATCAACAATGACCCCAACATGCTGGCGTTGGCGGGCGAGGTGTACCTGCAGAACGGCGACGTCAAGCGCGCCGAAGAGGCGTTCGCCAAGGCTTCGAAGCTGAACCCGAGCGACACCCGCAGCCGCACGTCGTTGGCGCTGACACACCTTGTCGGCTCCGACCCGAATGCCGCGTTCAGCGAGCTCGAGAACATTGCATCGTCCGACGCCGGCGTGACAGCCGATCTGGCGCTCATCAGCGCCAACCTCCGCCGCAAAGACTATGTCAAGGCGCTCAAAGCCATCGACGGCCTCGAGAAGAAACAACCCAACATGCCGTTGGCCGCCAACCTGCGTGGCAAGACGCAACTGGTGATGAAAGACCCGGCCGCCGCACGCAAGAGCTTCGAGGCCGCCCTGAAGATCAGCCCGACCTACTTCCCGGCCGTCGCCAGCCTGGCGGCACTGGACATGGGCGACAACAAGCCGGACGAGGCCAAGGCGCGGTTCGAGCGCCTGCTCGCGGTCGAGCCAAAGAATGGCCAGGCCCTGCTTGCACTTGCCGAGTTGCGGGCACGGGGTGGTGGCGGCAAGGAGGAGGTCGCCGCGCTCATCACCAATGCCGTCAACGCCAACCCCGGCGAAATGCCGCCTCGTCTTTTGCTCATCGACTACATGTTGCGGAACGGCGATTACAAGGCCGCCGCCTCCGCGGCACAAAGCGCCGTGTCGGCTTTGCCCGACAAGCCCGAGGTGCTGGACGCTTTGGGCCGCACGCAAGTGGCCACCGGCGACGTCAACCAGGCCATCGGCACCTTCAACAAGGTGGCCAGCCTGCAACCGCAATCCCCCGTTCCGCAGATGCGGCTCGCC
Source organism: Rhodoferax sp. (assembly GCA_028292075.1). The sequence continues at coordinate 4,426 of JAQGNA010000432.1, forward strand.
GAAGCCTACTTAGCAAACAAGAACAAGGAAAGCGCCCGCCAAGCACTGAACAAGGCGATATCCATCAAGGCCGACTATCTGGAGGCGCAGCGGGCCCTGATCATCATGGACGCAGGCGTGGAAAGCACGCAGACGGCCGTCACCACGGCGCGCACCATCCAGCGCCAGCGGCCAAAGGAAACGATTGGTTACCTGCTCGAGGGCGACACTTTTGTAGCAGCCAAGAAGTGGGATGAAGCGATCGCCGCCTACCAGAACGGTCTGAAGCAAACCGGAGCCGTCGACGCGGCCCTGAAGCTGCACGCGGTCATGATTGGTGCCGGCCGCCCGGCCGATGCCGAGAAGTTCGCCTCCGGCTGGCTGCGCGACCATCCGAAGGACGTCACTTTCCCCTTCTACCTGGGAGATGCCGCGCTTACGAAGAAGGACTATCCGACCGCCGAGAAGATGTACAACACGGTAGTGCAGATCCAGCCACAGAACGCCGCTGCCTACAACAATTTGGCATGGGTTTCCGGCCAGCTGAAAAAGGACAAGGCCGCCGTAGGCTATGCCGAGAAAGCCAACAGCCTGGTCCCGAACCAACCTGCCTTCATCGACACGTTGGCCATGCTGCTCCTTGACCAGAACGATGCCGCCACGGCGCTGGACTTGCAAAAGAAGGCGGTTGCACTGCAACCAGCCAACCCACTGTTCAAGCTCAATCTCGCCAAGATCTATGTGAAAACGGGCGACAAGGGTCAGGCCAAGCCGATCCTTACCGACCTGGTCAAGCTGGGTGACAAGTTCGCGGCGCAGCCAGAAGTCGGCGAGATGCTGAAGAGCCTCTGAGGACGGTAACAACGGGGAGGTTGGCCATGTTTAGTTTGCGCTGTTTGAACGCCATGCAACGTCGTGTCACGTCCTGGTTCTTGCTGACGTTGGCGCTGGTCGGTCCGTTCGCCGGCATGGCCCGGGCCGACCTTCCGGGCGTCATTGCGCAGGTCAAGCCCTCCATCCTCATCGTGGGCTACTACAAGAGCACCAACAGTCCGCGCTTCAACCTGCGTGGCACCGGTTTCGTGGTGGGTGGCACCAACCAGGCGGTCACCAATGCGCATGTTCTGGTGGCCCCTGGCGAGGACAACGGTGGCGCCGATCTGGTGGTGCAGGTGCGCAATGTCCGGAATGAGTGGGAAACGCGCAAGGCGACCGTGGTCGAGATGGACCGGATTCATGACATCGCCCTGCTTCAGATCGATGGGGCGCCTGTGCCTGGGCTCACGCTGCGCGATTCAGACACGGTGCGC
>JAQGNA010000670.1 GCA_028292075.1 Rhodoferax sp.
CGAGGTGGTGTCGCAACGGCTGGTGGGCGAAAAGCACCTGTCGCTCAAGCTCAGGCACCAGGGCCAGCCGGTGGACGGCATCTGGTTCGGCCGCACCGAGTCGCTGCCGGCCCGCGTCACGCTGGCGTTCCGGCTCGACGTGAACGAATGGCAGGGACAGCGCCGGGTTCAGTTCCTGGTGGAAGGCGCGGTCGAACCCTGAAGCCGCGGCAGGTCCGGGAAGCTACGCTTCGCTGGTCCACTCCACTTGCACGCCCAGGCTGCGCAGGTTTTCGGCAAACCGCGGGTGTGCGCGGCGGATCGGCGTGGCGTTGCGGATCTCCGAGCGGCCGGGAATGCTGGCCGCCACCATCAACAGCGCGATGGCCACGCGGATGATGTAGGGGCTCTCCACCACCGCCGGCGTGAGCGTGCCGCCGCCGAAGGTGACGAGCCGGTGCGGGTCCGACTGGAAGACGTGGGCGCCGAACTTCGACAGCTCGCCCGACCAGCCGAGCGCGCCGTCGTACACCTTGTTCCAGAACATCGCATTGCCCTCGGCCCGCACGCCCAGCGCGATGAAGATCGGCAGCAGGTCCACCGGGAAATACGGCCACGGCGCCGCTTCCACCTTGGTCAGCACGTTGGCGGTGAAAGGCGTCTGCACCTTGAGCGGCCCGTTGCTGCGCGCGTACGACCAGCCGTTCTCGTGCCGCACCTCCACGCCGAACTTGGCGAAGGTGCGGTCGATCAGCGGGAAGTTCTCCGGCACGCTGTTGCGCACCACCACGTCGCCGCCGGTGATGGCGCCCAGCGCCAGGAAGGTGGTGATCTCGTGGAAGTCTTCCTCGAAGGTGAACTCGCCGCCCTGCACCGCATGGCCGCCGTGCACCGTGAGGCGCGAGGTGCCGATGCCTTCGATGCGCACGCCCAGCATCACCATGAAGCGGCAGAATTCCTGCACATGCGGCTCGCAGGCGGCATTGGTCAGCACCGAAATGCCGTCGGCCGAGGCGGCGCACAGCACGAAGTTCTCGGTGGTGGTGACGGAGGCGTAGTCCAGCCAGTGCTGCGTGGGCCGCAGGCGGCCGGTGGCATGCACCAGCAGCGAACCCTCGGTGCGCTCGATGGTCGCGCCGAAGCTGCGGAACACCTCGACATGCGGATCGATCTCGCGCACACCCAGCGTGCAGCCCTTGACGTTGTCCTCCAGCCGCGCCACGCCGAAGCGCGTGAGCAGCGGCGGCACCAGCATGATGGAGGAGCGCATTTCCTCGGGCAGCCGGTGCTGCGAGGCGTCGAACAGCGTGTGGCGGTGGTGCAGGTCGAGCGTGCCGGTGTCGAAGTCGATCGCCACCTCGCTGCCCAGCAGGCGGAAGATGTCGAGGATCTTCCGCACGTCGGTGATGTCGGGCAGGCCGTGCAGCCGCAGCGGCGCGTTGGTCAGCAGCGTGGCGCACAGGATGGGCAGCACCGCATTCTTGTTGGCCGAGGGCCGGATCTGGCCGCGGAGCGGCGTGCCGCCATGGACGATGAGATTGGACATGGGATGCGCCGCGCAGGGTCGGAAGAAAAAGCTGGCGCCACTCTACCCGACCTTGGCCGGTGCGCAGCCTGCGGTCAACCGCAACAGCGGAGCGACGGCGCCGCGCCCGAAACCTTCCTGGTCGTCACGGCGCGGCGCGAGGGAAGCCCGGGCTTCGGGTCAACCTTTACGCGCCGCCTCGATCTGCGCGACGTCGATTTTCCCCATGGTCATCATCGCTTCGAAGACGCGTTTGGCAACGGCGGGGTCCGGGTCGACCAAGGCGGTCGTCAGGACGCGCGGGGTGATCTGCCAGGACACGCCCCACCGGTCCTTGCACCAGCCGCAGGCGCTTTCCTGGCCGCCATGGCCGACGATCGCATGCCACAGGCGGTCGGTCTCGGCCTGGTCGTCGGTCGCAATCTGAAATGAAAATGCCTCGCTCTGCTGGAACTGCCGGCCACCGTTCAGGCCGACGCAGGGGATGCCGGCCACGGTGAATTCGACCGTCAGCACGTCGCCCTGCTTGCCTGAGGGATAGTCGCTGGGCGCGTGCAGCACCCGACCCACCGCGCTGTCGGGGAAAGTTGCGGCATAGAAGTTCGCCGCTTCGAGGGCGCCGCCTTCGTACCACAGGCAGATGGTGTTCTTGCTGGTCATGTGACTCCTTGAATGGACGCGCTTCGTGTTTTCCGCCCGGCATCCGCCTCGCCCCATCGGCATGGCGGCATGCGGCCGGACGGAAGGGAAATACGCTGCCGTCGCCACCCCGCGGTCGAAGCTGGGCTGTTTGTTGGATTGGAAAAACCTGAAACGCTGGAAACGCTGGAAAAGCCAGGTGCAAGCGTCGCCCAGACGCCCTGGGTCTGGCAATCGGGCCTTCCCCTAGTCCCTGGCGCGGGCATGCACCCACGCAGCTTCAGCCCCAGCCCGGTACGGCGACAGCCAGGTCTAGAAGCTTTCCCAATCGCCCTCTGCGGTGGCCGAAGCCTTGGCGCCTGCGGCGGCCCTGGGCGCGGGCGCCGCGGCCGCTGGCTTGCGCAGGGGTGAGACCGTCGCGCCGGTGCGCAAAGGCGCGGGCAAGGACACGGCAGCCGGCATGGTCCGGGGTGCCGATGCCTTCAGGGATTTCGGAGCCGCGGCATTCCGCAGGGGCGCTGCCACCGGGCGGGCCGCTGCCGCTGGCGCGCGGTAGGCGGCAACTGCTGGCGTCGCCAGAGGCCGGGCCCCGGCACCCCCGCCATGGCCGCCATGGCTGCCCACATTGAACACCGACACGACCTGCGACAGGCGCTGGGCCTGGTCGCGCAGGCCGGCGGCCGCGGCGGCCGACTCTTCCACCAGCGCGGCATTCTGCTGCGTCATCTGGTCGAGGTTGGTGACCGCGGTGTTCACCTGGCCGATGCCGTCGCGCTGCTCGATGGACGAGGCGCTGATCTCGCCGATGAGATCGCTCACGCGGCGCACGCTGCTCACGATCTCGCCCATCGACTCACCGGCCTGGGCCACCTGCTGGGTGCCGGTCTCCACCGTCTGGCCGGAGGCGCTGATCAGCGTCTTGATCTCCTTGGCCGCTTCGGCCGAACGCTGCGCCAGGCTGCGCACTTCGGCCGCCACCACCGCGAAGCCGCGGCCCTGTTCACCGGCGCGGGCCGCTTCGACCGCGGCGTTCAGCGCCAGGATGTTGGTCTGGAAGGCAATGCCGTCGATGGTGCCGATGATGTCGCCGATCTTCTTCGAAGCGGCGCTGATGTTCTGCATGCTGTGGACCACCTGGCCCACCACCTCGCCGCCGCGCGTGGCCGCCTCGGCCGCCGTGGCCGCCAGCTGGTTGGCCTGGCGGGCGGTGTCGGCCGACTGGGTGACGGTGCTCGTGAGCTGCTCCATGCTGGCCGCGGTCTGCTGCAGGTTGGCGGCGGTCTGTTCGGTGCGCGACGACAGGTCCTGGTTGCCGTTGGCGATCTCGTTCGACGCGGTGGACACCGACTCCACGCCGCTGCGCACCTCGGCAACCAGGCCGCGCAGCTTGCCGACCATTTCGGACAGCGCACGCAGCAGCTGGCCGAATTCGTCCTTGCGGCCCGACTGCAGTTGCAGCGTCAGGTCGCCCGCGGTGATCGCCCGCGCAACCTGCACAGCCTCTTCCAGCGGCTTGGTCACCGAACGCACCAGCGCGGTCGTCAGCAACACGCCGGCGATGAACAGCACGATCACCAGGGCCAGTGCGACGGTGGAGGTGCTGCGGCGCGCGGCGTCCGAGTC
>JAQGNA010000498.1 GCA_028292075.1 Rhodoferax sp.
GCGGAGGACATCCGACGCCTTCTGCATCAGTTCGCCGCCGGTTTCCTCAAGGAACCGAATCCGGCCGTGCTGCAGGCGCTGCGCGAGCTGCTGGAGGCGGCCCCGTCCACCACGGCGCCCACCCGCGCCGATGCAGAAAGCCAACACGAAGCCGAGGCCGACCCGGCGCTGGCATTCTTCAATGCGGTTGGCGACCCGCCGTCATCGTTTGGTGACTCCCGTCCCCCGGAGCCCACGCCGGCGAAGGAGGCCGCAGAGATCGACGCCACCGATCGCCGTATCGACGAAGCCATGGCGCGCGCCGTTGCCTCGGGGACCGAGTTCGACGATGACCTCGATGTCATCGACGTGATCGATGCCGACCTCTTTCCCATCTTCGAGGAAGAAGCCTCCGAGCTGCTGCCCCAGCTGGGTGGCGCGCTGCGCCAATGGCGCGCACGGCCCGACAACATGGGAGCCCGCAACGAGGTGCTGCGGGCGCTGCACACTCTCAAGGGCAGCGCTCGGCTGGCCGGCGCGTTGCGGCTCGGCGAGCTCGCTCACCGGCTGGAGACTTCCATCGAACGGCTCGGGTCCGACGCACCGCATGCCGGGCAGATCGAGCCGCTGCTTTCGCACTTCGACGTGCTGCAGGCGGAGCTCGACGTCTTGCGTGCCATCCATCTGCCCGGCACCGCCAACAGCGCGGTCGTGCTGCCGCTGACCGAAGCCGTGGTCATCGACACGCCAAGGGTCGATGGGGCTGATGCCGTTGACGGCGTTGATGGCGTTGATGCGGCCCACGGCGTCGAAGCGACGGCCAAGGGGGAATTGCTGCCGACCGCGCGGGCGCTGGCCGGGCCGGCCAACCCACGACCCGCTCCAGCCCCGCGCCAGATGGCGAACCAGTCGGTGCGGGTGCGTTCGCAACTGCTCGACCGCCTGGTGAACCAGGCCGGCGAAGTCATCATCACCCGTACGCGGCTCGAGGCGCGCCTGGGCCAGTTGCGCGGCTCGCTGACCGACCTCACCGGCAACCTCGAGCGCCTGCGACAGCAGCTGCGCGAGATCGAGGTGCAGGCCGAATCGCAGATGCAGTCGCGCCTGGCGCTGGTGAAGGACTCGGCGCAGGGATTCGATCCGCTCGAGTTCGACCGCTTCACGCGCGTGCAGGAGCTCACGCGCATGATGGCCGAGTCGGTGAACGACGTGGCCACCGTGCAGCGCAACCTGCAGCGCACCGTGGAAGGCACGGAAGACGACCTGGTCGCCCAGGCGCGCCAGGCCCGCGAACTGCAGCGCGACCTCTTGCGCACCCGCATGGTCGAGTTCGAAGGCATTGCCGAGCGGCTGTACGGAGTGGTGCGGCAGGCCTCCAAGGACACCGGCAAGCAGGTCAAGCTCGACATCACCGGCGGCTCCATCGAAATGGACCGTGGCGTGCTCGACCGCATGTCGCCCGCGTTCGAACACCTGCTCCGCAACGCCATTGCCCACGGCATCGAAACGCCCGAGGTGCGCACTGCCGCCGGCAAGCCGACCGCTGGCACCATCCGCATCGGCCTGCACCACGAAGGCAATGACATCTCCGTCACCTTCGCCGACGACGGCGCGGGGCTCGACTTGCCCCGGATCCGCGCCAAGGCGGCGGACCAGGGTCTGGTACCGGCTGGCGAGACGCTCGACGACGCGGCCACCGCCGACCTGATCTTCACGCCGGGCTTTTCTACCGCTGACCAGATCTCCGAAATTGCCGGGCGCGGCATCGGCATGGACGTGGTACGGGCCGAAGTGCAAGCGCTCGGCGGCCGCATCGAAACCGCGACCGTGGCGGGGCAGGGAACGCAGTTCAAGATGGTGCTGCCGCTCACCACCGCCGTCACGCAGGTGGTGATGTTGCGCGCCGGCGGCCTGTCCATCGGCGTGCCGGCCAACCTCATCGAGTTGGTGAAGCGCACGCCCGAGGCCGAACTGGTGCAGGCCTATCAGCAGCAGACCTTCGGCTTCAATGGCGAGAGCGTTCCCTTCTTCTGGGCCGGCGTGCTGCTGCAGTCGTCACCGGCCAGCGTGGAGCCGGCGGGCAAGCACAGCCCCGTGGTGGTGTTCCGTAGCGCCTCACAGCGGCTCGCGCTGCATGTCGATGAAGTGCTGGGCAACCAGGAAGTCGTGGTGAAGAACCTCGGGCCGCAGCTCGCGCGCTTGCCGGGCTTGTCCGGCATGTCGGTGCTGGCCTCGGGTGCGGTGGTGCTGATCTACAACCCGGTGGCACTCGCCACGGTGTACAGCACCCAGGCCCGCCAGTGGCATGCGTCGCACCGGCAGCCAGGCCGTGGCGACACCGGGGCCACCTCCGCGGACCAGCAGGAAGTGCCGCTGGTGCTGGTGGTGGACGACTCCATCACCGTGCGCCGCGTGACCCAGCGCCTGCTCAAGCGCGAAGGCTACCGCGTCAGCCTGGCGGCAGACGGCCTGCAGGCCCTGGAACGCCTGCGCGAAGAACGCCCGGCGCTGGTGCTCTCCGACATCGAAATGCCGCGAATGGACGGCTTCGACCTGACCCGCAACATCCGCGGCGACGAAGCGATGAAGGATCTGCCCATCGTCATGATCTCGTCCCGCACCGCCGAAAAACACCGTGAGCACGCGCGCAGCCTGGGGGTGAACCACTACCTGGGCAAGCCGTATCCGGAAGAGGAACTGTTGAGCCTCGTGCGGCGGTATGCGGCGAAGGCGGTGGAGGTTTAAGGCGGATGCGGCGGGCGGCGCAGGGTCCCTGGCGGTGCCGGATCATCCACCGTTGATTGAAAGCGGACCCACGGGTGCGAGGGTTTGTTGCGATGGACGCGCGGCTGGTTCTTTACCCGCCAGTGGCTGGTTTGGGTAACGGAACCGTGAAGTGGCCCTTGGCGCCATTGACTAG
>JAQGNA010000515.1 GCA_028292075.1 Rhodoferax sp.
CGCCCCGGCACCCACGTGGACCTGGTCGGTGCGTTCACGCCGAAGATGCGCGAGGCCGACGACGCCGTGTTCACCCGCGCCGCCGCCATTTGGTGCGACACCCTGGCCGGTGGCCTGAGCGAGGCCGGCGACGTCGTGCAGGCGATGGCTTCGGGTGCGCTGCAGAAGGAACGCATCGCCGGCGAACTGGCCGACCTGTGCCGTGCCGGCGCACCGCCGCGGCGGCAGGCGGGCGACATCACCGTGTTCAAGTCGGTCGGCGCCTCGCTCGAAGACCTGGCGGCCGCGCGGCTGTGCCTGGAGCGCTTCGAGCGCCTGGAGCATGCGGAGAACACGCGTGTGAACGAACGCGGGGACACGCGCACAGCCACCCCATCGACCACCCCATCCGCCACCGCATCCGCACCGGACATCCCCCTCAATTCATCAAGAAGAGACAAGCCATGATCAGCCATGCCGACCACCTCGCACGCCTTCGTGAACGCTACGCCGACGCCTCGGGCGCCGACATGTTCGACGCCAAGTTCAAGGCCGTGGCCGAACAGATCTTCAGCAGCTCGGACCGGCGCAAATGGCCGTTCTCCGATGTCGCCACCTTTCTGGACGCGCCCTACCGGCCCGACGGCCTGACCGACGCCGCCGGCACCGGCCTGGCCGGGCTGGACGTGGCCCTGATCGGCGTGCCGATGGACCTGGGCGTGACCAACCGCGCGGGTGCTCGCCTGGGGCCGCGCGCCGTGCGGGCGGTGGAACGCATCGGACCGTATGAGCATGCCCTCGGCCTGGCGCCGGTGACGCGGCTGAAGATGGCCGACGTGGGCGACGTGCCCATGAAGAGCCGCTACAGCCTGGCCGAATGCCATGCCGACATCGAAGCCTGTTTCGACCAAGTGGTGAAGGCCGGCGTGGTGCCGCTGGCCGTGGGCGGCGACCATTCCATCACCGGCTCGATCCTCAAGGCCGTGGGCCGAAACCGCCCGGTGGGCATGGTGCACATCGACGCGCATTGCGACACCGCCGGCTCGTACGAAGGCTCGAAGTTTCATCATGGCGGCCCGTTCCGCGAGGCGGTGCTGGCCGGCGTGCTCGACCCGCGCCGCTGCATCCAGATCGGCATCCGCGGCGGGGCGGAATACCTGTGGGAGTTCTCGTACGACGCGGGCATGACCGTCATCCATGCGGAGGAATTTTCGAGGATGGGCGTCGAGGCGGTGATCCGCCGGGCGCGCGAGGTGGTGGGCGACGGCGCCACCTACGTCACCTTCGATGTGGACAGCCTGGACCCGGCCTACGCGCCCGGCACGGGCACGCCCGAAATCGGCGGCCTGAGCCCGCGCGAGGTGCTGACGCTGCTGCGCGGACTGGCCGGCCTGAACATCGTGGGCGGCGACGTGATGGAGGTGGCGCCGCAGCACGACCCGACCACCAACACCGCCCAGGTCGGCGCGCAGATGCTGTTCGAGATCCTCTGCCTGGTGGCGCTGTCGCCGGCCATGATCCGGGGCTGATCCACGGCGCGGCGGGGCCGCCAACCTGCGTATCATCGCCAGTTCTTTCAACCCTCCTCAGAATCGACACCATGAGCATTCAACGCATCGAAGCCGGCCCCCGCATGTCCCAGGCCGTGGTCCACGGCAACACCGTCTACCTGGCCGGCCAGTGCGCCGACGCCGGCGCCGCCCCCGACGTGACGGAACAGACCGCCACGGTGCTGGCCAAGATTGACAAGCTGCTGGCCGCCGCCGGCACCGACAAGTCGAAGATCCTGACCGCCACCATCTGGCTGACCGACATGGACACCTTCGGCGACATGAACAAGGCCTGGGAAGCCTGGGCTTCGAAGGGCAACACGCCCGCCCGCGCCACCGTGCTGAGCCCGCGCCTGGCCGCACCCGAGTTCATGGTCGAGATCGGCGTGATCGCGGCCAAGGACTGATCCTGGCCACGGCCGGCGGGGCATCGCGCCCCGGCGGCCTGCGCGCTCAGCCGCGCCATTCCCCCGCGTGTGCTTCGCGCCACGCACCCGGCTGCAGGTCACCGAGCGCATAGCCGCCGATCTGCACCCGGATCAGCCGCAGCGTCGGCAGGCCCACCGCCGCGGTCATGCGCCGCACCTGGCGGTTGCGGCCCTCGCAAATCCTGATCTCCAGCCATGAAGTGGGCAGCTGCGCCCGGTAGCGCACCGGCGGCGTGCGCTCCCACACCTGCGGCGCCTCGATACGGCGCGCCTCGGCCGGCAGCGTCATCCCGTCCTTCAGCATCACGCCTGTGCGCAGGGCATGCAGGGCCGCGTCGTCGGCCAGCCCGTCTACCTGCACGCGGTAGGTCTTGAACAGTTTTTCGCCGGGCTGGGTGATGCGCGCGTTCAGCACGCCGTCGTCGGTCAACAGCAGAAGACCTTCGGAGTCCATGTCGAGCCGACCCGCCACCCGCAGACTGGGGTCGTCGATATAGCGCGCGAGCGTGGGGCGGTCACCGTCCGGGCGGAACTGGGTGAGCACGTTGAACGGCTTGTTGAAGAGGATGACTTTGGACATGGCGACGATGGCGCTCGCGTGGGCGTGAACGGCAAGGGCAAGGGCAAAAGAAAACGCAAGGACAAGGGAGTGTCACCCCGCGGGCGGCGCATTTTGCCTTGCTGCGCGTCGTCGGCTTCGGCGGCCGTCCCAACGGCGGATGTGGATGCGATCAGGCGCCAGCAGGGGTGACGTCCGCTTTCCCACGGCGGGTTTCTCCCTAGCAGGCCCTGGCGTAATTTCGCTCGATTACTGACATGTTAGCCATGGATCACCTCGGCCGGTGATGCCAAGGCCGCGGAGACCTTGAAAGGGTCT
>JAQGNA010000545.1 GCA_028292075.1 Rhodoferax sp.
TACACCCAGCTGGTGCGAAAGATGAGGTGGCGCGCGCAATGCTGGGCCACGAGTTGCTCGCCTTCGAGCTTGGTGACGCCATACACGCTGAGCGGGCCGGTGGCGTCGTCTTCCTGCCAGGCCCGGCTGCCGCTGCCGTCAAAGACGTAGTCGGTGGAGTAGTGCACCATGAGGGCACCGATCTGCTGGGCGGCCTGGGCTACCACGCCGGGCGAGGTGGCATTGAGCTTGCGCGCGAACTCCGGCTCGCTTTCGGCCTTGTCGACAGCGGTATGGGCGGCGGCGTTGACGACGACGTCGGGGCGCACCTTCAGCACCGTCTCGGCCAACTGCTCGGGCTGGCTGAAGTCGGCGTGGAAGTCGGTGCTGTCGAAATCGAGGGCGACCAGTTCACCGAGCGGCGCCAGGCTGCGCTGCAGTTCCCAGCCAACCTGGCCACCCTTGCCGAGCAGCAGGATCTTCACGCCGCCACCTTGGCGTCGTACTGCTTTTCCACCCACTCGCGGTAAGCGCCGCTTTGCACATTGCGCACCCATTCGCCATTGGCGAGGTACCACTCCACCGTCTTGCGGATGCCGGTGTCGAAGGTCTCGGCCGGCTTCCAGCCAAGTTCGCGCTCGAGCTTGCGGGCGTCGATGGCATAGCGGCGGTCGTGGCCGGGGCGGTCGGTCACGTAGCTGATCTGGGTGCGGTAGCTCTGGCCGTCGGCGCGGGGGCGCAGCTCGTCGAGCAGCGCGCACACGGTGTTGACGATGTCGATGTTCGGCTTTTCGTTCCAGCCGCCGACGTTGTATGTTTCGCCGAGGCGGCCGGCCTCGAGCACGCGGCGGATGGCGCTGCAGTGGTCCTTGACGTAGAGCCAGTCACGCACCTGCATGCCGTCGCCATACACGGGCAGCGGCTTGCCGGCCAGTGCGTTGACGATCATCAGGGGGATCAGTTTTTCAGGAAAGTGGTAGGGGCCGTAGTTGTTGGAGCAATTCGTCGTGACCACCGGCAGGCCGTAGGTGTGGTGCCAGGCGCGCACGAGATGGTCGCTGGCGGCTTTGCTGGCCGAGTAGGGGCTGTTGGGCTCGTACTTGTGCTCTTCGGTGAAGGCCGGGTCGGTGGCCGACAGGCTGCCGTAGACCTCGTCGGTCGACACATGCAGGAAGCGAAAGGCCGCTTTCTGCTCGGCGGGCAGGCCGCTCCAGTAGCCGCGCACGGCTTCGAGCAGACGAAAGCTGCCGAGAACATTGGTCTGCACGAAATCTTCGGGGCCGTGGATCGAACGATCGACATGCGATTCGGCCGCAAAGTTGACCACGGCGCGGGGTTGATGCTCGGCCAGGAGCTTTGCAACCAGTGCGCCGTCGCCGATGTCGCCCTGCACAAAATGATGCCGTGCGTCGCCCTGCAGGCTTTCGAGCGTCTGCAGATTCCCGGCGTAGGTCAGCTTGTCGAGGTTGACGACGGGCTCATCGCCCGCGGCCAGCCAGTCCAAAACGAAGTTTGCGCCGATGAAGCCTGCGCCGCCGGTTACTAGGATCATGATGTGTCGGATAGGGCAAAAGCCACGGATTATCACATCGGGTTTCCACGGGCTTGTAACTCTTGGCGCGACGACAGGGGTTTTATGGACGTGTAGTGCCGGCTGCCAGACACGCGATGGGCCGGCCGCACGGCGCCAATTCGGCGATGAACGCCCGCTCTAGAACGTTGCGTCTAAACGACGCGGGCCGTCGCAAGTAAAGTGCGCAGAAAGCTTGCCTCCGGGCAAATTGTGCATCTGACCCTTTGGAGAACCGCCATGCGCCCGAAATCACAAGATGACGCCAGCAACGAAGCCGGTGAGCCGAACAAGGCAAACGAAGCCAATGGACCGGACGACGGCGCCAGCCCACCACCCGGCACCGGCACGGGCCCCGGCAACCGGGTCAAGGATTCGGCCCAGCAGATCTGGCTGGCGGGCCTGGGTGCGTTCGCCAAGGCGCAGGAAGAAGGCAGCAAGGTTTTCGAGACGCTGGTGAAGGAAGGGCTGGGCATGCAGCGAAAGACCCAGGCCGCTGCCACCGAGGCGACCAGCAAGATGGCGAACATGGCCGGCGGCCTGGGCGCCCGGCCGGCCGGTCCGTGGGACAAGCTCGAGAACATCTTCGAAGACCGGGTGGCGAAGGCGCTCGACCGGTTGGGCATGCCCGCCGCGCGAGAGGTCGCCGCGCTGATGGCAAGGGTCGACGCGCTGGAGGCGCAGTTGGCGAAAATCTCCAGCGCACGCGGCGCAGCAGCGGCAACAGCCACAGCAGATGCGTCGAACGAGACGGACGCGGCGGAGGCGTCAAAAAAGGCCACGCCGCGGAAGCGGGGTGCCGCCGCCGCCGAATCTACAGAAGCTGCCCCACCCGCCGAGACTGGCAGGTCTGCCAAAGCTGCAAGGGCCCCCAGATCCGCCAAGCCATCCGAATCGGCGCCGTCCACGTCCGGCAGACGCAAGCCAGCCGCCAAATCCGGTCAATGAAGCGGCGGTTGAAGCGGGCGGGCCGGCCACTGTCAGGCGCCCGGCCGTTGTTTTCAACCTAGCGCCATCCCTAGGTGCCGTGTGCACTGTGCTCGGTTAGAGTTGCCTGAACACCAAATGAAGGCACTCCATGGCGAAGAAGCCGCCACGTCGCACCGCCGAACGCATTCTGGAAGCCACGCTTGACCTGTTCAACAGGTTTGGCGAACCGAACGTGTCCACCACACTGATATCGGCCGAGCTCAACATCAGCCCCGGTAACCTCTACTACCACTACCCGGCCAAAGAAGAGCTCATCAATGCCTTGTTCGACCGGTTCGAATCGGGCCTGGCCGAGCTGTTGGGGGCCAGCGACGACGTCCGCGAGGTCGAAGACGCCTGGTTCTTCATGCACACGCTGTTCGAGCTGATCTGGCAATACCGCTTCCTCTACCGCGATCTGAACGACCTGCTCAGCAACAACCGGCGCCTGGAAACGCATTTCCAGTGGGTACTGAAGAACAAGACCCAGGCCATGCGGGCCATGCTCGACGGCATGAACCACTCCGGCGCACTTCACATCGATGCGCGCGAGGCCGAGGCCACCGCCACGAGCATGGTGGTCGTGCTCACGTACTGGCTCAGTTTCGAGTACGTACGCGATCCGCGCCATGCGCTTGAGCCTGAAAACGCACAGCTTGCCCTGTTGCGCGGCGCCCACCATGTGCTGCACCTGTTGGTGCCCTACCTGGAGCCCCGGCAGCGCGAGCACCTGCTCGGCCTGGTTGCCGCCTATGCCACCCAGCCGGCTGCGCTGGCGCCTTCGCCAGCACCCGCCACAGCAAGGGAGGCCGTCTGAAACCCGTTCGCGACAAGACCTCGTCCACCCCGGAGACCGCCATGCCCAAATGGACCCCTTACCGCCATGCCGGAGACTTCTCGTACACCGTCGCCAGCGTTCGCAAGAACTGGCCGCGCCTGCACCTGGCCGACACCGAGCCCCTGCCTTCCGCCCCGCGGGTGCTCGAAGCCTGGGCGCTGTTCCACAACGGCGAATTCCAGCAGGCCGCCGAGGCCGGTGCCAAGGCCGGCGACGCTGGCCTCACCGTGGCCAACAAGGCGACGGCCATCTATGCCACCTATCTCGAGCCGAAGGAAAAAACCAAGCTCGACCTGTTCATGGAGGTGGCCGCACGCGCCGAGGCGCAGGCCAAGGCCGAGCCAGACAACCCGAACGCCTGGTACTGGCATGCCTACGCCTTGGGCCGCTACAGCCAGGGCATCAGCGTGGCGAAGGCGCTGGCGCAGGGCCTCGGCACCAAGGTCAAGGGCGCACTCGAACGCACCATCAAGCTGGCGCCGCAGCATGCCGACGCCTACATCGCCCTGGGCGCGTTTCACGCCGAAGTCATCGACAAGGTGGGCCCGCTCATCGGCAGCATGACCTACGGCGCCAAGAAGGACGTGGGGCTGAAGCTGTTTCAGGAGGCGCTGCGGCTCACCCCGGGCTCGGTGATCGGCATGATCGAATACGCCAACGCCCTGCTCATGCTCGAAGGCGACAAGAAGATGCCCGAAGCCACCAAGCTCTATGAACAGGCCGCAGGCAGCCAGCCGATGGACGCGACCGAACGGCTCGACGTGGAACTGGCGCGGACCGAGCTGGAAAGCTGAGCCCTGAAAACCTGAACCCTGGACCAGGAACCAGGCTTCATGGCCGGCCCCTGCCGAGCCAAGGTGACAGCCCGCCCGCCGCGGCCCCTTACACGCCCGATAAGATGCCTGGGCCCCGCCCTGCCCGCCCCCAGCGCGCATGGCGCCCTGTCACCGTCGCAAGGAACACCCATGCCCGACCTGAAAGCCGCCTTCGCAACCGCCGTTGCCGAATCCAAGAACCTGAGCGAGCGCCCGGACAACGCCACGCTGCTCAAGCTCTATGGGCTGTACAAGCAGGCCAGTGCCGGCGATGTGGCCGAGGCCAAGCC
>JAQGNA010000560.1 GCA_028292075.1 Rhodoferax sp.
GTGTCCTCGGCCCATTCGGCGATCGTCTTCATGCCCAGGTTGCGCGCCAGGCTGACGATGGCCTCGACGATGGCAATGTTGGCCGGGTGGCTGTTCATGTTGACGATGAAGCTGCCGTCGATCTTCAGCAGGTCGGCCGAAAGCACCTTGAGGTAGGAGAACGAGGTGTAGCCCGCGCCGAAGTCGTCGAGTGCCACCTTGGCGCCGTAGCTCCGGACCTTGTCGATGAAGCGGCGGGTGTTCTCCAGGTCGTGCAGGGCCACGCTTTCCGTGATCTCCAGGCACAGGTGGCCTGCGATGTGGATGTTTTGGGCCAGCATGGCGAACACGTCCCGGGTGAAGGTCTCGTCGTTGAGCGAGGCGCCGCTCAGGTTCATGCAGACGAACCGCGTGCGGCTCAGCCGGGCGACGTGCAGGTTCATCCAGGCAAGCGTGGTGGACAACACCCAGCGGTCGATCCGTCCCATGTGCCCGCTGCTCTCGCCGGCGGCGATCAGCCGGTCCGTCGGCACCAGCTTGCCGTCGGGGCCGCGCATGCGCAGCAGCACCTCGAAGTTCAGCGAGTCGTTCGGCGCCGTGAGCGACATGATGGGCTGCATCTCGACAAACAGGCCTTCAAGGGCCTCGTTGGTGGCCAGGCGCTCGACCAGATTCAGTTCGGCTTCGTGCTGAAGAAACGCAGGCGCGTTCTTCTCGTAGATCACCAGTGAGTCGGCGCCGGCGCCAGCCTTTGCCTCCCGGCAGGCCCGGTCGGCGGTAGACATGGCGTCCTTGATCCGCGTGTCGGCGGCCACCTCGATGAGGCCGATCGACCCGCGCACGTGGAAGGCCTTGTCGCCGATGTGGAACGGCGTGGTGCCGATGCTGGCCACGATGCCCTGGCAGATCACCGTGGCCAGCGGAATGCGGGTGTCGGGCAGCACGATCACGAATTCGTCGCCACCGACGCGGCCGATCTGCATGCCGGTCGACAGCATGTCGCCCACCCGCCGGCAAACCTGCTGCAGCACTTCGTCGCCGGCGTTGTGGCCGTAGAGGTCGTTGATCAGCTTGAAGCGGTCGAGGTCGAGGTAGGCGAGGGCCAGCGGGCGGCCGTCGGCGAGTTGCCGCATGGCGTGGTTCAACACCTTCTCGATGCCGCGGCGGTTCAGCACCTTGGTCAGGGCGTCGTTGTTCGCCATGAACTGAAGGTCTTCGGTGGCGCGCGACTTCTCGGTCACGTCCTGCAGCGAACCTTCGATCTTGTCGCGCGCGCGCGTGGCCTTCACCAGGTAGCGCTTGGCAGCCTCCACGCCGGGCACGCCCTCGCTGCGAATCTCGAGCTCGCCGTCGGCATGGGCATGCACCATGTGGTGCAGTTGCATCCACGAGGCCTCGTTGAAGTGATGGCGCCAGTCCCGCCGCGCCGGGCTGAGCAAGTCCTTGCCGAGCATGCGCCGCATCGCCGGGTTGGCGCTCATGAAGCGGCCCTGCATGTCGAGCGTGAACAGGCCGATCGGCGTGGCTTCGTAGGTGTGTTCGAGCTCGGCCTGCACGTCCAGGCGCTGCTGATGCTCCTGCCGCATCTGCTCGGCGATGGCCAGAGAGGCGAGCAGGCTGGAGGAAAGGGCAGCGGTGACGCTGTTGATCGTACCGATGAATCCCTGGACGCCAAGCGCTGCCGAAACGACCTCGTAGAGGCTGGCAAATAGCGTGATGGCAATGGAGCCGGCGTACCACATCGCCACCCGAGACCGCGTCATCAACAAAATACGGCCCAGGAGCACGCTCAGTACCGCGATGCTGAACCCCGTGGTCACCCAAATTAGCGGCAGGAAAGCGGTGTAGGGCAGCAGCAGTGCGCACAGCAGCAGTGGCGGGCAGGTCCATTGGGCGATGCGCACCAGGAGCCCATAGCCCACACGGGGCAGATCGTCCCGAAAGAGCGACTTGAACAGCGTGATGGTGACGACATAGTAGAGCGCCATGCAGATGGCCCGCGCCTCACTGAGCCAGTCGACCGGGACCACCCGGCCTAGCCATTCGCCGTCCCAGCCGGCCGACAATGCCGCGACACGCAGGTTGAGCAACAGCCATGCGGCGAAAAGCACGTACTTGCTGTCGCGGTTGATGATCGCCGTGATCAGCACAAACAGCGCAAGCAGGATCATGCCGCCGTCGAGGAGGCCTGCGTTGTGATGAAACTCGTGTTCGGCAATTTGCAGTTGCTGCGCCGGCCAGTCGGTGATCGAGAGCCGGGCCGGCCCCAACGATGTGGTCCGGCACAGGAGCTCGGACACAGCACGGTTCTCATCGAGTTCGAGGGCGAATCCAGCCTTCAGGCGGGAGACGCCACCTTGTTCCTGGGTGCGGCTGGCCTGCCCAAGGGACCGAAGCGTTGTGGCGTCCCAGCAGGCTAACGAGAGGGCGTGGCGCGAAGGAAACTCAATGACCCGGGGCGTCCCGGCCTGGAGGGGAGCAACGGAGAAGAACAGCCAGAAAGGCCGCTCCGAGAGCCTGGTGTTGACTCTGGTTTGCGGGGGGGCCGTTCGGAGCAGGCCGAGGGCATCGGCGGGAGACAAAGCCGTGCCGTCTTCCTGCACAGCGTTAAAGCGAACCACCTTTGCGCCCGTTGGCGCATAGTTAGGCTCCCAAGCGACCATCGCGTACAACGAAAAAAAGCCGATGAAGACTGGCAGCGCATAGGCCGACATCGCGTAGAGGATCTGGTCCAGCCATGCGTTAGCCTTGCCGTTTTTAACCGGCGTTTCAGAAGCTCGTGCTGACATCGTTAGAGTTTCACCATACGGGGAAACATCGTAACGCAAAGTATCAGCAGGCGTTAAATTGCTGCTCTCAAATGTTGTGTACAGGCACTAGCGTAGCGCAAACCGGATTCACATCGCTTGCATCGCAGTGGGAGAAAAGGTCTGCTTCCGCGAAGAAGGAAAGTTGGAACGCTCGGCAATCACGTCGAGGTCGATGTCGGGATGGCGCGTCTTGAAGATGAAGTTCCGCAACGGATGGTCGGCGGCGGCCCAACGCGATTCGGCGGTCGCCACCTCGAACGACATGATTCGATGCAGCATGTTCCCCACGTGGGGCAGGGGGATGTAGCCCATGCCGGGGTAGACGTCCTGGAACAGCAGGCTGTCATATTGTCGATCCACCGGGGCGCGTCCGCTGACCACCATGTAGTCGACGCCTGCCTGCACGCAATAAAGGTAGAAGGCCTTGAACAGCACCGTCTTCACCAGCCGCCCCGCACCGGCGCCGGTCACGCCCAGCCGGGTGGCTTCTGCAAGCGACAGACCCTGCAACGCATCGGGCAAGGTCAGCGAGTGTTCCAGGCTGAGTGGGCGGTATTGATTGGTCTGGATCCGCATGGTGCCCAGCGGCGAGCCGTCCAGCTTCGATTCGGCCAGCAGCACCGCAATACCGTCCTCGAAATCCGAGGCCTCGGGCAAACGCAGCGTATCTGCAAAGGTAGGCACATGCCGCGCGTAGGCCGCGTGGCGGATGTGCACGGCCTTTGCCAGGTCATCTTCATTCCGTACGAGACGCACCGTAAAGGGAAGGCGCTCTTCGGCCATGTCATCGGCCGCCGAGGA
>JAQGNA010000691.1 GCA_028292075.1 Rhodoferax sp.
AGGTGGGCATAGGTGTCGTCCTCGACGATGTGGAAGTCATGCTGGTTGGCCAAAGTCAACACCCGGTGAGCGCTGCCGGGCGTCAGGCAGTAGCCGGTGGGGTTGTGGAACACGCTCACGCTGACAAAGAGCTTGGGCTTGTGCGCTTCGCAGTAGCGCGCCATGACGGCCAGGTCGGGCCCGTCGGCGCGGCGCGGAACCGGGAGGATGCGCATGCCAAGGGCATCGAGCCTTGCGAATTCCACCGCCCAACCCGGCTCCTCGACCATCACGTGGTCGCCGGCACGCAACAGGCTGCGGCTGACGATGTCGAGCGCATGCGTCGCGCCCACCGTCGTGATGATCTGCTCGGGCGCGGCGTGCAGGTTCAGGCTGACCAGCTTTTTAGACAGCGATTGCCGCAGCCCCCGGTCGCCGGCGGGCTCGCCATATTCGAGCGAAAAATCGGCCGGGCCGCTGGCCACGCGGCGCACGGCGGCGGGCATGAAGTTGTTGGCCAGCCAATCGGCCGGGAACACGCCCATGCCGGGCTGGCCCTTGCCGCTCATGCCGTGGAACATGCCGCGCATCAATGCCGCCGCGTTGATCGGCGGGTGGCTGCCATCGGCCCGCCGCTCGGCCGGGGCTGGGGCCGTGGAACCTGGAACGCCGTCATGCACCGACGCCATCTCGCGCACGAAGAAGCCGCGGTTCTTGCGCGCCTCGACCAGCCCCTGTGCCAGCAGCCGGTCGTAGGCGGCCACCACCGTGGAGGGGCTGACCTCATGCTGCTCGGCGCACTGCCGCACCGAGGGCAAGCGCGCCCCCGCCACCAGCAAATAATTGCGGATGCGCTCGGCGAAATGGCCGGCCAGCTGCTCGGCGAGCGTGTGCGAATTGGCCTTCATCAACATCGAAAGATCCTTTGGCCGGGTCGGCTGTATGGCTTGGTTGGCCGATACAGATTGACCGGTGATTCGATCAACTGTATTGGTGGTGTGCTGGTCGCGAGGATAAAGTGTGGTGCACCGCGTGGCAAGCCTTCATCTGCTTTCTTTTCGATCAAAGCCCTCTCACTTTCAACTGAAATCGTCCCATGAACGCCACTGAATTCACGGCCCTGCTGGTGCTCGCCACGGCCATGAGCTTCTCGCCCGGCCCGAACACCACGCTGTCCACTGCGCTGGCGGCCAACCACGGCCTCCGCCGGGCCATGCCCTTCGTCTGCGCCGTGCCGCTGGGCTGGGGGCTGGTGCTCGGCCTGAGCGCGCTGGGCGTGGGCGCGCTCTTGCTGGCCGTGCCGCTGCTGGGCCTGGCGGTCAAGCTGGCCGGTGTCGCCTATCTGTTCTGGCTGGCCTGGAAGCTGGCCCGTTCGGCAAGCCTGGCGGAAGCCGACGCCCGCGGGTTGAACGTGGGCTTCTGGCAGGGCGCAGCGCTGCAGTTCGTTAACATCAAGGCCTGGATGCTGGCGCTGGCCATCGTGGCCGGCTGGATCGCCGGGCGGCCCGACGCCCTGCCGCGTTTCGTCACCGTACTGCCTGTGATGCTGGCCTTCGCGTTCTTCAGCAACCTGGTCTATGCCGTGCTCGGCTCGCTGCTGCGCGCCTGGCTGGCCAAAGGCGCGCGCCTGCTGTGGTTCAACAGGGCGATGGGCCTGGTGCTGGTCGCCACGGCGCTCTGGATGCTGCTGCGATGAAGATGCCGCGCGAAACCCTGGGCATGTGGCTGGGTGTGCTGGGCGTGGCGATCTTCGCCATCACCCTGCCCATGACCCGCATGGCCACCGGCACGCAGGCCGCACCGCAACTCTCGCCGTGGTTCGTCACCATGGGGCGGGCAGCGCTGGCCGGCGTGCTGTCGATCGTCTTTCTCCTGGCCACGCGCTCGCCCAGGCCCAGCGCGCCCCAGACCCGGGCGCTCGGCATGGCGGTCATGGGCAATGTGGTCGGCTACCCGCTGCTGCTGGGGTATGCGCTGCGCAGCGTCACCGCCAGCCATGCGGCGGTGATCACCGCGCTGCTGCCGCTGGCCACCGCTGCCGTCGCCGCCGTGGTGCTGCACCAGCGCGCGCGGCTTGGCTTCTGGCTCTGCGCGGTGGCGGGGAGCCTGCTGGTGATGGGGTTCTCGGTGATGCGCGCCCATGGCCAGCCCGGCGGACAGGGCTTTGGCCTGGCATGGGCCGATCTCCTGCTGGTGGGTGCGGTGCTGACAGGCTCGATCGGCTATGTATACGGCGCACAGGTCACACCTGCACTGGGTGCGGAAAGGGTGATCTGCTGGGTCTGCGTGATGGCGCTGCCGGTCACCCTGCCTGGCGCGCTGCTGACCTGGCCCGAGCAACCCGTGGCCGCCAGCGCCTGGGGTGCGCTGGTGTATGTGGGTGTGTTCTCCATGTGGATCGGGTTCTTCGCCTGGTACCGCGGCCTGGCCATGGGCGGCGCCCTGCGGGTGAGCCAGACCCAGCTCCTGCAGCCCTTCCTTTCGATCCTGGCGGCCGTGCCGCTGCTCGGCGAATCGCTCGACCTGGTGACGCTTGGCTTTGCGCTGGCGGTGGTGGCCACCGTGTTCATCGGCAAGGGCCAGGCCATGCCGAGCCGCCCGACGCCCGCGCCACTGCTGCGCAAGGAGACATCGCCATGACGCCCGATGCATGGCTGGCCTTCTGCCTTTTTGCGTTGGTGAGCTCGATCACGCCCGGGCCCAACAACACCATGATGCTGGCCTCGGGGGTGAACTTCGGCTGGGTACGCTCGCTGCCGCACATGGCCGGCATCACGCTCGGCTTCTGCTTCATGGTGTTGATGATGGGCCTGGGC
>JAQGNA010000099.1 GCA_028292075.1 Rhodoferax sp.
CCATGCGGGCGTCCATGATCTTGACGTCGATTTTCATTGTGAAAATTTTGGAAGAGGAAAGAGGTAAGACGGGCCGGAGGCTTGAGTCTTCAGAATCGTTTCAACGCTTCTTGCCGGCCTCGGCCAACACCCGCTCCAGCCGCTCAAGCCGCTGCAGCAGCGGCGCCACTGCGGCCCGCAAGGGCGCCGGTGGGCGCTGGGCGAGGTCCTGCAAGGCCTGGCCGACACGTTGCCGGGCAGGCGGCGCAGGGGGACGTTCGGCGTCGGCGGCATTCGGACTCGCCGGGTCCGGACCAGCCGGCGGCGACGGGGTCAGCGCCTGGTACAACGGGGAGGCGCGTTCCAGCTCGGCGAGGTAACGGACGAAGTCGCCGTCGGGCGGCGTGTCGGCCGTGAGTTTCATGCGGGATGGGTCTCGGCGGAAGGTGCCTGCTGCATACGCCGTGCAATCTCGGAAACCAGCGCGCGGGCAAGCTGCAGCTTGCTGGCGCGGGGCAGCTCCTGCGCGCCGCTTGCATCGACCAGCAACAAGGCGTTGTCGTCCAGGCCAAAGGTCGCCGGGCCGATGTTGCCCACCAGCAGTGGCACCCCCTTGCGCGTCCGCTTGGCTTGCGCGTTGGCCAGCAGGTTCTCGCTTTCGGCCGCGAAGCCAACGCAAAACAGCCTGCCGCCTCGGCCCCGTGGCGACTGCGCCACGGTGGCGAGGATGTCGGGGTTTTCGACGAACCGCAGCTCCGGCGGCCGGCCAGAGCCGTCCTTCTTGATCTTCTGGTCGGCAGCCTGCGCGGGCCGCCAGTCGGCCACCGCGGCCGCTGCAACGAAAACGCTGGCCTGGCCGGCCTGGCGCTCCACGGCGGCCAACATGTCCGCCGCCGACTTCACGTCGATGCGTGAAACGCCACGCGGCGTGGCAAGCGCCACCGGACCGGCGACCAGCGTCACTTCGGCACCCGCCTCGGCGGCGGCACGGGCAATGGCGAATCCCATCTTGCCGCTCGACAGATTGGTGATGCCCCGCACCGGATCGATGGCTTCGTAGGTCGGGCCCGCGGTGATCAACACCCGTTGACCAGCAAGCGGCTTGGGCGAAAAGAAAGCCACGAGGTCGTCCAGCAACTGCGCCGGCTCCAGCATGCGGCCATCGCCAGTTTCGCCGCAGGCCTGCAGGCCGCTGCCCACCCCCAGCAGCACCGCGCCGTCGGCTTCGAGCTGGGCCAGGTTGCGCTGCGTCGCCGGATGCGCCCACATCTCGCGGTTCATGGCCGGGGCGATCAACAGCGGCACGCTGTGCGTGGGCCGCGCC
The DNA here is from genome assembly GCA_028292075.1 of Rhodoferax sp. The sequence continues at coordinate 1,304 of JAQGNA010000099.1, forward strand.
AGGCAAAGCAGGCTCAGCAGCTCGTCCGACCGACCCTGCGCCAGGCGTGCGGCGAAGTCGGCGCTGCACGGGGCGATGAGGATCGCGTCGGCCTCGCGGCTCAGGTTGATGTGCGGCATGTTGTTGGGCTCGCGGGCGTCCCATTGCGAGCCGTACACGGTGCGAAGGCTCAGCGCCTGCATCGTCACCGCGGTGATGAACTGCTCCGCCGCCTCGGTCATGACCACCTGCACCGTGGCACCCTGCTTGATCAAGAGCCGGCACAGTTCGGCCGACTTGTAGCAGGCGATGCCCCCGGAGAGTCCGAGCACGATGTGCCGGCCCGCGAGGTCGCCCGCCACCGGCGAAAGATTGTTCTGGTCCATTGGCCGCAATGTAGCTCAGATCATTTCAACGTACTTCGACCAGCTCGGTATGAACGGCGTTGGAGGACGTGCCTGCGTCCTTCCAGACCAACCGCGGAACTGGCTCTGCCAGGCCGCAGGTTGTGCCCCATTCAAGCCGGTCCTGCGCTTGTCGAAGGGGGGCGGGCGCGGCGACACGCAGTGCGCCGCAACATGGGGGAGCGCCATTCCCACCCTCTATAATCTGCGTTTACCACCTCCTCGGGAATGCTCCCGACCCCCGACATGACCAAATTTGTCTTCGTCACCGGCGGTGTGGTGTCTTCCCTGGGCAAGGGAATCGCCTCAGCCTCCCTCGCTGCGATTTTGGAATCGCGAGGCCTCAAAATCACTTTGATCAAGCTCGACCCGTACCTCAACGTGGATCCGGGCACCATGTCGCCGCTGCAGCATGGCGAGGTCTTCGTGACCGACGACGGCGCGGAGACCGACCTCGACCTCGGACACTACGAGCGTTTCGTCGAAACGCGGATGCGCAAGTCCAACAACTTCACCACCGGCCAGATCTACCAGAGCGTGCTCGACAAGGAGCGCCGCGGCGACTACCTTGGCAAGACGGTGCAGGTCATTCCGCACGTCACCAACGAGATCCAGGAATTCATCAAGCGCGGCGCCCGCGTGGGCGAGCCCGATGCGGTCGACGTGGCCATCGTGGAGATCGGTGGCACGGTGGGCGACATCGAGTCCCTGCCCTTTTTGGAGGCCGTGCGCCAGATGAGCCTGAAGCTCGGCCCGAACAACACCGCCTTCGTTCACCTGAGCTATCTGCCCTGGATCGCCGCTGCCGGCGAGCTCAAGACCAAGCCGACCCAGCACACCGCCAAGCAGCTCCGCGAGATCGGCATCCAGGCCGACGCGCTGATCTGCCGCGCCGACCGCCCGGTGCCGCAGGACGAGCGTTCCAAGATTTCGCTGTTCTCCAACGTGCCCGAATGGGGCGTGATTTCGATGTGGGACGTCGACACCATCTACAAGGTGCCGCGCATCCTCCACGAACAGGGCCTCGACGGCCTGATCTGCGACAAGCTGCGTCTGAACACGCCGCCGGCCAACCTCAAGCGCTGGGACGAACTGGTCTACGAGACCGAGCACCCCAAGGGCCAGGTCAGTATCGCCATGGTCGGCAAGTACGTCGACTTGTCGGACAGCTACAAGTCGCTGAACGAGGCGCTGCGCCACGCCGGCATGAAGAACCATGTCAAGGTGAAGATCGAATACATCGACTCCGAGACCATCACGCCGCAAAGCGTGTCGCGGCTCGACCAGTACGATGCGGTGCTGGTGCCCGGCGGCTTCGGCAAGCGCGGCATCGAAGGCAAGATCTGCGCTGCCCGCTTCGCCCGCGAGCACAAGATGCCCTACCTCGGCATCTGCCTGGGCATGCAGGTCGCCACCATCG
>JAQGNA010000106.1 GCA_028292075.1 Rhodoferax sp.
ACACGTCGCCGGGGTAGGCTTCGCGACCTGGTGGACGGCGCAGCAGCAGCGAGACCTGGCGGTAGGCCACGGCTTGCTTGGAGAGGTCGTCGTACACGATCAGGGCGTCTTCGCCGCGGTCGCGGAAGTATTCGCCCATGGTGCAGCCGGAGTAGGCCGACACGTACTGCATGGCAGCCGATTCGGAAGCCGAGGCGGCCACGACGATGGTGTAGTCCATCGCACCGGCCTGTTCCAGGGCGCGCACCACGTTCTTGATCGACGAAGCCTTCTGGCCGATCGCAACGTAGACGCAGGTCATGTTCTGACCCTTCTGGTTGATGATCGCGTCGATCGCCACGGCGGTCTTGCCGGTCTGGCGGTCGCCGATGATCAGCTCGCGCTGGCCGCGGCCGACGGGCACCATGGAGTCGATGGACTTCAGGCCGGTCTGCATGGGCTGGTCGACCGATTTACGGGCGATCACGCCTGGAGCGACCTTTTCGATCACGTCGGTCATCTTGGCGTTGATGGGACCCTTGCCGTCGATCGGCTGGCCCAGCGCGTTGACCACGCGGCCGATCAGCTCGGGGCCGACCGGCACTTCCAGAATGCGGCCCGTGCACTTGACGGTGTCGCCTTCGGAGATGTGTTCGTATTCACCCAGAATCACGGCGCCGACGGAGTCGCGCTCCAGGTTCAGGGCCAGGCCGTAGGTGGCTGCGCCTTCGGCGGTTGCCGGGAACTCCAGCATTTCGCCTTGCATCACATCGGACAGGCCGTGGATGCGCACGATGCCGTCGGTCACGGACACCACGGTGCCCTGGTTGCGGATATCGGCGCTGGCCGTCAGGCCTTCGATACGGCTCTTGATCAGCTCAGAAATTTCTGCGGGATTGAGTTGCATGACTCTTTCCTTCTTTCTTTGGTTAGCAAACAACCGGAGCCGAAGGCTCAGGCCGAAAACGCGAGGCTCGACCTCAGGAGGTCAATGCCAGTTTCATTTGTTCCAGGCGGGCTTTGACAGAGGTGTCCAGCACCTCGTCACCCACCACGACACGAATCCCGCCGATCAGTTCAGGCTGCAACTCGACCGACAGGTTGAGCTGGCGGCCGAAACGCTTCTGCAGCGCAGCCGACACATCCGCCAGGGCGGCCGCGTCCATGGGGAAGGCGCTGAACACCGTTGCGTCCGACAGGCCGGTCTGCGCATTCTTCAAGGCGCGGAACTGGTTGGCGATTTCTGGCAAGGCGCTCAGGCGGCCGTTCTCGATGACCATGCGCAGGAAGTTCCTGGCGGCGTCGGGCAGCGGCAACTTGGCCACGCCGGTGACCACGTCGAACACCTGTTCGTTGCCCACGTTCGGGTTGCCGGCGAACTGCTGAAGCTGAGGATTGGCCGCGATGGCAGCCAGCTCATTGAGCCAGCCAGCCGCGCCCGCCACATCGCTCGCGGAGGCCTTGAACAAGGCTTCCGCGTAAGGACGGGCAATGGTTGCTAATTCAGCCATGGTCGTTCTTGCAGCTTAAAGTTCGGTTTTCAGACGGCTCAACAGATCAGCATGGACACCGGCATTGACTTCCTTGCGGAGGATCTGCTCGGCGCCCTTCACTGCCAGCGTGGCGACCTGCTCGCGCAGCGTCTCGCGGGCCTTGACGGTCTGCTGTTCAGCTTCGGCACGTGCGGCGGCCACGATCTTGTTGGCCTCTTCGGTGGCACGGCCCTTGGCCTCTTCGATGATGGCCTGACCACGGCGTTCGGCGTCAGCCAACCGGGTCGCGGTCTCGGTGCGCGTCTTGGCCAATTCCTCTTCAACGCGCTTGTTGGCGCTGGTGAGTTCGGACTTGGCCTTGTCGGCGGCTGCGAGACCGTCAGAGATTTTCTGCGCCCGCTCGTCGAGTGCCTTGGTGATCGGGGGCCACACGTATTTCATCGTGAACCACACCAGGATCGCAAAGACAACCGCCTGCAGGAACAGGGTTGAATTAATGTTCACGGCTTAATTCCTTTCGGTCGTGAAAGGTCGCCCGAAATCAGATCGCAAAAGGCTTGGCGAAAGCGAACAGCAGCGCGATAGCGACACCGATCAGGAAGGCGGCGTCGATCAGACCAGCCAAGATGAACATCTTGGTTTGCAGTTCGTTCATCAGCTCAGGTTGACGTGCCGACGATTCCAGGAACTTGCCACCCATCAAGGCGATGCCGATGGAGGCGCCCATTGCGCCGAGACCGACGATCAAACCACAAGCCAGAGCGACGAGACCGAGAATGTTTTCCATGATTGCTCCTAAAGATTACAGGTAAAAAGAAAAAGAAAAGCCAAGAACGAAAACCTAGTGCGCGTCGTGGGCCTGCCCCACGTAAATCAGCGTCAACATCATGAAGATGAAGGCTTGCAACGTAATCACCAGAATGTGGAAGATGCTCCACACGGTACCGGCGATGACATGCCCAATACCCAGCCAGAACCCGCCTTCGAGCGGATTGAACTGCCAGGCCCACACGCCACCCATGAGGGCGATCAGCATGAATACCAGTTCGCCGGCGAACATGTTGCCAAACAGCCGCATGCCGTGCGAAATCGTCTTTGCCAGGTATTCGATCATCTGCATGAGGAAGTTGATCGGATACAGAAACCAGTGATCGCCGAAAGGGGCAGCGACGAGCTCGTGCGCCCAGCCGCCCACGCCCTTCATCTTGATGTTGTAGACCAGGCAGACGAACAGCACGCTGACCGACAGGCCGAGAGTGGTGGACAGGTCGGCGGTGGGCACGACACGCAGGAAGGCGTGGTGCGGATCGTGGCCGGCAGCGCCGTAAAGCGAAGCCCAGACGCTTGGCAGAAGGTCGACCGGCAGCATGTCCATGGCATTCATCAGGAAAATCCAGACGAACACGGTGAGTGCCAGGGGAGCGACCAGCTTGCGGCTCTTGGCGTTGTGAATCACGCCCTTGGCCTGGCTCTCAACCATTTCGGACAGGATTTCGACCGCGGCCTGAAAACGGCCCGGGACACCCGAAGTGACCTTGCGGGCGGCGCGCCACAACAGGAAACAACCGACGACACCCAGCAGGACCGAGTAAATCACCGAATCGAGGTTGAACAGGCTGAAATCAACGATGCTGCTCTGCTTGACGCTCTGAAAAGAGAAATCGCGCTGCAAATGCTGCAAATGGTGAACGATGTAGTCGCCGGCCTTGGGGCCTTCCGTACCAACTTGCTCAGTCGCCATATTCTTACAGTCCCTTATTTCTGCTTAACCCGGTGTTGGCGCCGCGAATGCACCACCAACGCCACCCAATACACTTTGATCGTCACCACGAAACCGGTCAGCAGCGCCAACCAACTCAACGCCCCCACCAACCGGGGCGCTGCGAACAACATCACCACAGTGACGGCGATCTTGACCAACTCCCACACGAAAAAACCCAACATGGCGCCACCTGGCAGCATCCGCATGAGCCGGCCTGATATGCCGCGCGCAAAAAGCGCTGCAGGCACAACCACCGCCAATGCACCGTAGCCAGCCGACCAGCCCACGGACGACCGCCCGGTGATGAGCCAAGCGGCCACTGCCACGATCGATCCCGCCATTGCTTGCCAGAACAACACCCGCCAGAGAGACAGCGCAACCGAATTCCGCTCCCGCCACTGTTGCGCCTGCTCGGCGGTCAGGGGCTTGAATTCCAGATCCTCAACGCTATCTTCGGCTTCGGTGGTCATTCTCAACCTGTGAAATTACAACCAGGTTACGCCCTGACCAGTTCAGCAAAGCCCTTGATTATACGTAGAAAACACCTGCAGTCCATACAAAGTCACGGTGCCGTCGCAAAGGTGGTACCCCGCCTCTTGACTGCGCGGACGAGCTGGCGCGGGCACAATGCGCAATCAACCTGAGGCTTACATGGACATTTTCTCCCGGCTGCTGCACCTGGCCGCCGCAATCGTCTGGCTGGGCGGTATGAGCTTCATGCTGTGGGCGTTGCGGCCCGCGGCAATTGCCCTGCTTGCGCCGCCAGTGCGCATTCCGCTGCTGGCCGGCACCTTGGCCCGTTTCTTCAAGCTGGTGTGGTTCTGCATCGCGGTACTGCTGTTGACCGGAGCCCTGGCGCTCGGCACTGCCGGCATGAAGGCCGCCCCGCTCGGCTGGCACCTGATGCTGGGCATCGGCGTGCTGATGTTTGCCATTTTTGGTCATTTGTTTTTCGGCCCCTTCCGCGCCCTGCAGCGTGCCACCGGCCAGGCCGACTGGCCCGCGGCGGGCCGGCAGCTCGCGCGCATGCATCCCTGGGTGTGGGCCAACTGCGTGCTGGGCTGGGTGGCGGTGGCCGCCGTCATCCTGCTGCGCTGACCGCCGATGAGGTGGCCCAGACCGCTCCAGACGCTGCTGCTGTCGCTCGGCATCGCCGGCTGCCAGGGCCACAACCCGTACGCCGATCCGACCCTGCGTCATCGTGCGCCCGATGGCTTCCGCAATAACTACACCGACGCGGTGCCCGGCACTGCGCTCGATCTTCTGCGCTGGCGCTGGAATGCATGGCGTGAAGACTTGCCACCGGCGCCTGCACAAGCCACGCCCGTGGTGAGCCCCAACCTGCCAGCGATCCGCGCCAACGCGGCTGCTGGCATGGGCATGCAGCCCGCCGCCACCTGGATCGGCCATGCCACCACGCTGGTGCAGGCGGGCGGCCTCAACGTGTTGACGGATCCGATGTTCAGCGAACGCGCTTCGCCGGTGCAGTGGATGGGCCCGAAGCGGGCGCAGCCGCCCGGCGTGGCACTGGCCGATCTGCCGGCCATCGATGTGGTGCTGATTTCGCACAACCACTATGAGCATCTGGACGTGGCCAGCGTAAAGGCGCTCGACGCCCGCGCTCAAGGCGCCACGCTGTTCCTGGTGCCCCTGGGGCTCAAGCCGTGGTTCACGGACATCGGCATCGGCAACGTCGTGGAGCTCGACTGGTGGCAATCACGGAAGGTGGGCGGCGTGAGCTTCCATCTCACGCCCGTGCAGCACTGGTCGGCCCGCGGTGTGGGCGACCGGCGCCAGACGCTGTGGGGCGGATGGGCCGTGTTCGGTCCGGATTTCCACTGGTACTACAGCGGCGACACGGGCTACAGCCCGGACTTCAGAGACACCCGCGCGCGCTTCGCCGCCGAAGAGGCGAAAGGCGGCAGCTTCGACCTGGCGCTGATCGCCGTGGGCGCCTACAAGCCGGAATGGTTCATGCACGGCCAGCACGTGACGCCGGCCGAGGCCGTGGCGATTCACCGGGATCTCGGCGCACGGCGCAGCATGGGCGTGCATTGGGGCACCTTCAACCTCACCGATGAGCCACTTGACCAGCCCCCCGCCGACCTGGCGACCGCGCGCAAGTCGCAGCAACTGACAGACGAAGAATTCTTCGTCCTCGCGATCGGCGAAACCCGCCGGTTCCCGCCACGCCGGCCCATGGCACCGTTCGCACCCTGAGGCTGACGCACCGGCCAACTGCCATGGCACGCCCTGGCGACTGTCTCGATAATCTCCACATGACCATGACATCCCTTCCCAACTTCCCCTGCTATCTGAACGGCGAGATCACCCCCCTGAACGAGGCCCGCATCAGCGTGATGGACCGCGGCTTCATCTTCGGCGACGGCATCTACGAGGTCGTGCCTGCGTACGGCGGCCGGCTGTTCCGCTTCGGCGAGCACATGGCGCGGCTCGAACGGAGCCTGAAGGAAATGCGCATCGCCAATCCGCTGACCCGCGCCGAGTGGGAGGCGATTGCACGCAAACTGCTGAAGGCCCAGGCCGAGTCCATCCCGGCGGACATTGGCAGCCTGCACCAGCTCGTCTACATCCAGATCACCCGCGGCGTGGCCATGCGTGACCATGTGATGCCCGAGAACATCAAGCCCACGGTCTTCGTGATGGCGAATACGGTGAAGATTCCCACCGACGCGCAACGCGCGCAGGGCGTGGCCTGCGTCAGCGCCGACGACTTCCGGTGGGAGAAGGCGCACATCAAGGCGACCAGCCTGCTTGGCGCCGTGTTTTCGCGGCAGATCAGCTTCGATGCCGGGGCAATTGAGACGGTCATGTTCCGCGGCGGCTACCTGAGCGAAGCGTCGTCCAGCAACGTCTGGCTGGTGAAGGACGGCGCGCTGGTCGGCGTGCCCAAGGACAACCTGGTGCTGGAAGGCATTCGCTTCGGCCTGATCGAGGAACTCTGCCAGGCTCAGGGCATTCCCTTCAGCCTGCGCCGCATCTCCCAGGAGGAGGTGCTCGCCGCCGACGAGCTGTTGCTGTCAAGCGCCACCAAGGAGGTCTTGCCAATCACCACGCTCGACGGCGCCCCCGTGGGCGCAGGGATTGGAAAAGGCCAACCCGGCCCGATCTACCAGAAGCTGTACGCCGCCTACCAGGACGCCATTCGGCGCACCGCGGCCTAAGCCAATGACCGTGGCCAAAGGCCAGTCGCCCACAGTGAATCCACACCAACCAACACCACGGAGCGCGCCATGACGACCCCCGACACCGACCCGACCTCCAACGCCCCGGCCGAAGATTCGAGCAAGGACCCGCGCAAGGACTCGCTGATCGAATATCCCTCGCTGTTCCCCATCAAGGTGATGGGCGAGAAGACCGACGGCTTCGTGCATGCCATTACCTCCATCGCCAGGCAGTTCGACCCGACCTTCGACGCCAGCACCGTCGAACTTCGCGAAAGCAAGGGCGGCAAGTACCTGGGCATCACCGTGACCGTGACGGCAACGTCGCGCGAGCAGCTCGACGAGCTGTACCGCACGCTCAGCACGCATCCCATGGCCAAGATGGTCCTCTGAACGCCGCCGGACTGCCATCCATGCAGGCGCAATTTCTGGGCAGGGTGGACTACCTGCCCACCTACCAGGCCATGCAGGATTTCACCGCCGCGCGTACGCCCCATGCCGACGATGCGCTATGGCTTTGCGAGCACCCGCCGGTCTTCACGCAGGGGCTCGCGGGCAAGGCCGAGCACCTGCTGCTGCCTGGCGACATCCCCGTGGTGGCCACCAACCGCGGCGGCCAGGTCACCTACCATGGGCCCGGCCAGGTGGTGGCCTATCCGCTCGTCGACCTGAAGCGCGCCGGCTACTTCGTCAAGGAATACGTCTTTCGCATCGAGGAGTCGCTGCTGCGCACCCTCGCGCATTTCGGCGTGACGGGGCACCGCATGGCGGGCGCACCCGGCATCTATGTGCGGCTTGACGACCCCTTCGCCCACCACCGCCTGGCCCCCGCGGAACCGGGTCGCGACCCGTTCCTCGGGCTGGGCAAGATCGCCGCGCTGGGCATCAAGGTGAGCCGCCACAGCACCTACCACGGCCTCGCGCTGAACGTGGCGATGGACCTGGAACCCTTCTCCCGCATCAACCCTTGCGGTTATGCGGGCCTGCAAACCGTGGACCTTTCTACAATCGGGGTTCAAACCACTTGGGACGAAGTCGCGGGCGTGCTGGCTACGAAGCTCTGCACCTACCTTGCACCGTAATCTGATGAGCACTCTCGAAGTCGTGCGCGACGCGCAATCCGTTGAAGCCTACAACCCGCTGGCCAAGCAAAAGGCCGGCGCCAAGCTGTCGCGCATCCCTGTCAAGGTGGTCCAGGGCGAAGTGCTGAAGAAGCCCGATTGGATTCGCGTGAAGGCCGGTTCGCCGACCACGCGTTTCTACGAGATCAAGCAGATCCTGCGGGAGAGCAACCTGCACACCGTGTGCGAGGAAGCCAGCTGCCCGAACATCGGCGAATGCTTTGGCAAAGGCACGGCCACCTTCATGATCATGGGCGACAAGTGCACGCGCCGTTGCCCGTTCTGCGACGTGGGCCACGGCCGGCCAGACCCGCTCGACCAGGCCGAACCGCTGAACCTCGCGAAGACCATCGCCCGGCTCAAGCTCAAGTACGTGGTGATCACCAGCGTGGACCGCGACGACCTGCGCGACGGCGGCAGCGGTCATTTCGTTGAATGCATCCGCAACATCCGCGATCTGTCGCCCCAGACGCAAATTGAAATTCTCGTGCCCGACTTCCGTGGCCGCGACGACCGTGCCCTCGAGATCCTCAAGGCCGCGCCACCGGACGTGATGAACCACAACCTCGAGACCGCGCCGCGCCTCTACAAGGAAGCCCGCCCCGGCAGCGACTACCAATTCAGCTTGAACCTGTTGAAGAAGTTCAAGGCGCTGCACCCCAGCGTACCGACCAAGAGCGGCATCATGGTGGGCCTCGGAGAAACCGACGAAGAGATCCTGCAGGTGATGCGGGACATGCGCGCGCACGACATCGACATGCTGACCATCGGCCAGTACCTGTCGCCCAGCACCAGCCACCTTCCGGTGCGCCGCTACGTGCACCCGGACACCTTCAAGATGTTCGAGGAAGAAGCCTACAAGATGGGTTTCAGCCACGCCGCCGTGGGTGCGATGGTGCGATCGAGCTACCACGCCGACGAACAGGCGCACGCCGCGGGCGTCTGACGCCACGGGGCCACGGCCCCGCTTTTCACTTCAGGCGGATGCTGGCCCCCGAGCCCGACCAGCTAGCCCGCGCCGAGTGGCGCAGGGCCGGAATCCCGTGGGGCGCCACTGGACGCCATGGGAGGCACCGGCTCGGTGATGGCCAGCGCAGGCTCGTCGGCCGAGATCACTCGTTGCGCCCAGGGCGCGAGCCGGGCCGCATCGGCCCGCAGCACCTCCTGCTTCACCGCCAGGATCTGCGTCGGGTGCATTGAAAAACTTCGCAGC
>JAQGNA010000710.1 GCA_028292075.1 Rhodoferax sp.
CTGGCGCGCCGATGTAGCCGATGGCGCGGTGACCAAAACCGATCAGCCTCTCGGTGGCCATGCGCGCACCCAAGGCGTTGTCGAAATCGAGCCAGGCATAGGGCTCGGCCAGGTCGCTGCGTCCATACGCCACGAAGGGCACGCCACGCGCCTGCAGAAGGGCGAGGCGCTGATCGCGAACCCGGGTGCGCGGCACGATGAAGGCCGCGATGTGGCCGAGCGCACGTTGGTACACCGGCAATTCACCATCCGATGACGCGGCAATGATGTGCATGTCGAGGTCCGCCCTCGCCAGCCGCTCGCCCATGCGCGTAGCGACCGCCAGAAACAGCGGGTCGCCCAGGTCGCCCGGTGTCACCGGGAACACCAGGCCGACGGCGGCGCAGCGCCCCAGCGCCAGCGAACGGGTGCGCGCATCGGGGCGGTGATCAAGCCGGCGGGCCACCGCCGCCACGGCCGCGCGGGTGGACGCCGCAACTTCCGGATAACCGTTCAGCGCACGGCTTACCGTGGTGACGGACACGCCAAGTTCAGCGGCAATTTTCTTCAAAGACATGGAGTGAAAACCTGAGTCGTGCAGACGGTGAACAAATGACCAAATATCTTAGTGTATGCAAAGTGCCAAAAGAATTGTTTAGAAACCAAAATTAGGGTAACCACTGCCGGGTACTCCAAAATGCTTTGAATATGCTCCCTGACTGAATCGTCCGCAAAAACAGAACAAGGAAAATAATGAGCACCGTTTTGAAGAAGTCTGTCTCCCGCCTGTCTGCCGTCTCGGCCGCATCTGCCGTTTTCCTTTGCCTCGCAGCGGGCAGCGCGGCCCACGCCGGTGTGTCCATCACCGTGTCCTGCGGCACCGTGGGCCAGGACTTCGAGTTCTGCAAGAAGGCGACCGACGAGTGGAGCAAGAAGACGGGCAACACCGTCAAGCACCTCACGATTCCCCAATCCACTTCCGACATCCTGGGCTTGCTGCGCCAGATGTTCGCGGCCAAGTCAACCGATGTGGATGTGGTCACCATCGACGTCGTATGGCCCGGCTCCATCAAGGCGCACCTGCTCGACCTCACGCCGTACAGCAAGGGCGCGGAGAAAGAGCATTTCCCGGCCATCGTGGCCAACAACACCGTCGACGGCAAGCTGCTGGCGATGCCCTGGTTCACCGACGCGGGCGTTCTGTACTACCGCAAGGACCTGTTGACCAAGCACGGTGAAAAGACGCCGACCACCTGGGACGAAATGGCCGCCACGGCGAAGAAGGTCATGGACGCCGAGCGCAAGTCGGGCAACCCCGAGATGCAAGGCTATGTGTTCCAGGCCAAGGCCTATGAAGGCCTGAGCTGCAATGCACTGGAGTGGGTCGCCAGCTACGGTGGCGGCGCCATCGTCGATGCCGCCGGCAAGGTCACGGTCAACAACGCCAAGGCTGCCAAGGCGCTCACCACCGCTGCCGGCTGGGTCGGCACCATCGCGCCCACCGGCGTGCTGAACTACGCCGAAGAAGATGCGCGCGGCGTGTTCCAGAAGGGCAACTCGGTCTTCATGCGCAACTGGCCTTACGCCTGGTCGCTGAGCCAGGGCGCGGACAGCCCGGTCAAGGACAAGGTCGGTGTCATCGCGCTGCCGAAGGGCGAAGACGGCAAAAGCGCGGCCACCCTCGGCGGCTGGCAGCTGTCGGTGGTGAAGTACTCCAAGCACCCGGTCGAATCGGCTGACCTGGTGATGTACCTGACGAGCGTCGGCGTGCAGAAGGACCGCGCCATCCGCGGCTCCTACAACCCGACGATTCCTTCGCTCTACAAGGATGCCGAAGTGCTGAAGGCCAGCCCGTTCTTCGGCACGCTGTACGACACGTTCACCAACGCGGTGCCACGTCCAGCCACCATCACCGGCGCGAAATACAACGAGGTGTCGGCCGCATTCTGGAACAGCGCGCACGAGGTGTTGTCCGGTGGCGCCAAGGCTGACGAGAGCTTGAAGAAGCTCGAAGCCAAGATCAACGCCATCCGCCGCGGACCGAACTGGTAAGCCCCTGGCGCAACACGCCGCTTCCAACGTTCCTTATCCCTGATCGCCTGTCGGCACCGTCCCCTGCGTGGGCGGTGCCGGTGGCAGCGATCGTTCGCCTGCCTGGAAGAGATGCATGACCAATCCCCAATCCGCACTGACCCGTGAACGCACCCGCAGTGCGTGGCTGTTCCTGGCGCCGACGCTCGTGGTGCTGTTGTTGGTGGCTGGCTGGCCGCTGGGCCGCACCATCTGGTTCAGCTTTACCGATGCGAGCCTCGACAGCATCGGCGAGTCGAACTACAAGATGGTCGGCCTGGCCAACTACTTCGGCGAATACGGCGTCTTCAACTTCAACACGCCCGACGGTTTCTGGCAGACCGACTGGGGCATGGCGATCCGCAACACGTTCAAGTTCTCGATCGTGTCCGTGGTGCTCGAGACGACCCTCGGCGTGGTGTTCGCCCTGGTGCTGAACGCCGAATTCAAGGGCAGGGCGCTGGTGCGTGCCGCGGTGCTGGTGCCCTGGGCCATTCCCACCATCGTGTCCGCCAAGATGTGGGCCTGGATCATGCACGACCAGTTCGGCGTGATGAACGCCATGCTGCGCAGCGCGGGCATCATCGACCACAACATTGCCTGGACCGCCGACCCGGCTTTTGCGCTCTGGTCCGTCGTGCTGGTCGACGTGTGGAAGACCACGCCCTTCATGGCCCTGCTCACATTGGCGGCATTGCAGATGCTGCCGCGCGACTGCTACGAGGCGGCCCACGTGGACGGCATCCATCCGGTCACCGTGTTCTTCAAGGTGACCCTGCCGCTGATCTGGCCGGCCCTCATGGTCGCCGTGATCTTCCGCCTGCTCGATGCGTTGCGGGTGTTCGACATCATCTACGTGATGACGTCGAACAGCATCTCGACGATCAGCATGTCGGGCTTCGTGCGCCGCGAGATCGTCGACAACAACTACGTCGGATACGGCTCGGCAGCCTCCACGGTGCTGTTCCTGATCATCGGCGCCTGCACCTTGCTTTACCTCAAGCTCTCGCGGCTCGATCTCGGCGGCAAGAAGTAAACCCACCGCGAGAACCCCATGGACATCCTGAACCATACGACCCAACGCGTGCTCGGCAAGATCGCGCTCTACCTGCTGGTGGCGGTGATCTGCCTCTTCTGCCTGTTTCCCTTCTACTTCGCCATCGTCACGTCGCTCAAGTCGGGCACCGAGCTGTTCAGCACCTCGCTGTGGCCCGAGTCGCCATCGCTCAAGAACTACATCACGCTGTTCACCGTGCCCGAGCAGCCGTTCGGCCGCCACATCTTCAACTCGCTCGGCGTGTCGTTCCTGGTGGTGGTGGCCTCGCTGGCGCTGGGCGTCACGGCGTCGTACGCGCTGGGTCGCATCACCTTCCGCGGCAAGGGCCTGCTGTTGATGTGCGTGCTGGCGGTGTCGATGTTCCCGCAGGTGGCGGTGCTGTCCGGCATGTTCGAGCTGATGCAGGCCATCGGCTTCTACAACCACTGGTGGGGCCTGACGCTGCCCTACATGATCTTCACGCTGCCTTTCACCGTGTGGGTGCTGACCACCTTCGTGCGCGACCTGCCCAAGGAGCTCGAGGAGGCCGCCATCATGGACGGCTGCACCCCCTGGGGCATCATCACCAAGGTGTTCCTGCCGGTGATGTGGCCGGCCCTCGTGACCACCGGCCTGCTGGCCTTCATCGCGGCCTGGAACGAGTTCATGTTCGCACTGACCTTCGTGCTGAGCAACGCCGACCGCACCGTGCCGGTGTCCATCTCGTTGATCAGCGGTGCCGACAAGTACGAGATCCCATGGGGCAAGATCATGGCGGCCTCGGTGCTGGTGACGCTGCCCCTGATCGTGCTGGTGCTGATGTTCCAGCGCAAGATCGTCGGCGGGCTGACGTCCGGCGCGGTGAAGGGCTGAGCCATGCCGCACCGCCCCGTGACATCTTCTTCTTCGGCATCGCGGCTGCTGCGCGACCCCGACTGGTGGCGAGGCGCCGTCCTGTACCAGGTCTATCCACGAAGCTTCCAGGACAGCAACGGCGACGGCATCGGCGATCTCGCCGGCGTCACCCGGCGGTTGCCTTACCTGGCGGAGTTGGGTGTCGAGGCGCTGTGGTTGTCACCGTTCTTCAGAAGCCCCATGAAGGACTTTGGCTACGACATCTCCGACTACAAGGACGTCGATCCGATGTTCGGCACGCTGGCCGACTTCGACGCCATGGTGGCCGCCGCCCATGCGCACGGAATGCGCGTGCTCATCGACCAGGTGATGAGCCACTGCTCCGACATGCACCCCTGGTTCGTGGAGTCGCGGGCGAGCCGCGACAACCCGCGCTCCGACTGGTTTGTGTGGGCCGACCCCAAGCCGGACGGCACGCCCCCGAACAACTGGCAGTCGGTGTTCGGTGGCAGCGCCTGGCAATGGGACACCCGCCGGCGCCAGTACTACCTGCACAACTTTCTCAGCAGCCAGCCCGATCTCAACTTCCACAACCCACAGGTCCAGGAAGCCATGCTCGATGCGGTGCGCTTCTGGCTCGATCGCGGCGTGGACGGCTTTCGGTTCGACGTCATCTGTTTCTGCTTTCACGACCAGCTGCTGCGCGACAACCCGCCCCGCACCCAGGTGGGCTACGACCCGGCTGTCAACAGCGTCACCCCCTACGCCTGGCAATACCACCTGTACGACAAGAGCCAGCCCGAGAACCTGGTTTTTCTGCAGCGGCTCCGCAAGCTGCTCGACGCCTACCAGGACATCGGCACGGTGGGCGAGGTCACCGACGAAGACTCGCTGGTGCGCATCGCCGAATACACCGGCGGCGGCGACAAGCTGCACATGGCGTACAGCTTCGACCTGCTCGGGCCGCGTTGCGACGCGCGCTTCCTGCATGGCGTGATCGACCGCTTCGAGACCGCGGTGGTGGACGGATGGGCTTGCTGGGCCGTCTCGAACCATGACGTGCAACGCGTCGCCACACGTTGGAAGGTGCCCGGTGGCCCAGAGGCCAATGCCGCCTGGCAGCGCCTGCTGTTCACGGTGCAGTGCGCCATGCGCGGCTCGCTGTGCATCTACCAGGGCGACGAACTCGGCCTGACCGAGGCCAGCGTGCCTTTCGAGCAGCTTCAGGATCCCTATGGCATCGCCATGTGGCCAGAGTACCGCGGGCGTGACGGTTGCCGCACCCCGATGCCGTGGGACGGCCGGCAGGCCCATGCGGGCTTCGGCACTGGCGCTGCGCCCTGGCTGCCGGTGGCGGCCGAGCACTTGCCGCTGGCCGCCGCCCAGGCAACTGCCGAACCCGGCTCGCTGCTGAACTTCTACCGCGAGGCACTGGCCTGGCGCAAGCGCCATCCCACCTTGCGCGATGGCGCGCTCACGCTGTTCCCGGCGCACGACACGGTGCTGGCCTTCGTGCGCCACGCCGAGACCGTGATCGCCGATGCGCCCGCGCTCGCAGATTCACCTCATGCGACCGCGGTTGGCGGCCTGACCGGCCCTACGCCGACAGCGGTTCTGTGCCTGTTCAACCTCGGCCCGAACGACGTGGCCTATGTGCTGCCAGACGCGATGGCCCACGGCGGCCCCAACGTCTGGAGCGTGGTGGGCGATGTGTCGGCGCCGGGTGCCGACAGCGCATCCCTCCGCGACCGAGACGCCTTCAGGCTGCCCGCGTTCACCGCGGCGTTCGCCTTGCTGCAACAAAAGAATTAAAGGGAGAAAGCATGTCAGCTATTCAGTTCCGAGGTGTTCACAAACGCTACGACGGCGCCACCCTCGACACCATCCGAAACGTCAACCTCGACATCCAGGCTTCCGAGTTTGTCGTCTTCGTCGGGCCTTCCGGCTGTGGCAAGTCCACGCTCCTTCGCATGGTCGCCGGACTGGAAGACATCTCCAGCGGCGAAATGTCGATCAAGGGACGGCGCATCAACGAGACGCCACCTTCACGGCGCGGTGTCGCCATGGTGTTCCAGAGCTATGCGCTGTATCCGCACATGAGCGTGTACGACAACATGGCCTTCGGCCTGAAGCAGCTCAAGACCGATGACGCCACCGTCGACCAGCGGGTGCGCAAGGCCTCGAAGATCCTGCAGCTCGATCTCTTGCTCAAGCGCCTGCCGAAGGAACTCTCGGGCGGCCAGCGCCAGCGCGTGGCCATTGGCCGCGCCATCGTGCGCGAACCCGATGTGTTCCTGTTCGACGAACCGCTGTCCAACCTCGACGCCTCCCTGCGCGTACAGACCCGCCTCGAGATCGCCAAGCTGCACAAGGACATCGGCACCGCCAGCATGATCTACGTGACCCACGATCAGGTCGAGGCCATGACCTTGGCCGACAAGATCGTGCTGCTGAACGCCGGCGACGCGGTGCAGCGCGACGGCAGCGTGGCCCAGTTCGGCCCGCCGCTGCAGCTCTATCACCACCCGGTGAACAAGTTCGTGGCCGGCTTCATCGGCAGCCCGAAGATGAACTTCGTGCCGGCCCGCCTGGTTCGCTCCGATGCCAAGACAGCCGTGGCCATGGTGTCCGAAGTGGCCTGCCATGCCGAGGTCGACGCGACCCGCCTGTCACCCAATGCCGAAGTCACGCTGGGCGTGCGGCCCGAGCATGTGCAGATCGCACCGCCCGGCCAGACCAATGTCGTCACCGGCCTCGTGGCTTTCCTCGAGCAGCTGGGCGAGTCGAGCTATGTCTATGTGCGGCTGGCCGGCGGTGAGCTGGTCACGGTGCGCCAGAGCGGTCAGTCGAACGTGTCGGTGGGGCAGCCCATCACCCTCTACTTTCCGCCGCAGTGCGTGCACATGTTCGACAGCAGCGACGTGGCGCTCAAACGCACGGTGGACGCCCATGTGCTCGGGCAGCCGCTCGTCGCGGGGGTGACCGTTGCACGCACCAACACCGTGATGGCCTGAAGGGCGACGGCATGGCGGCTCCACGGCCGCTACTGCGGCAACCGCCGCGACTGCCGCAACTGCCGTACTTACCGATGACCTGATCCTTCCATGTCCGCCCCGCCGTGCACCGATGCGCGCGCGCAGGGCCAGGCAGGGCCCGTGTCCTTTTCCGTCCACCTGTGTTCCGTTGCCCACCAGCCGCGCCAGACCTCTCCCTGACCGATTGCCTTCGTCGTCCATGACCCATTCCGACCACCATTTTCCGACGCTGAACATCGATCCCTGGTGCCTCCGTGAAACCTCGCTCGACGCATCGCGGGCCGCGCTGCACGAAACCCTGTTTTGCGTCGGCAACGGCCGCATCGGCGTGCGGGGCGCCCATGAAGAAGGCGCCGCGTGGGCCGGCACCGAACAGGACGCCATCTACGTCAACGGCTTCTACGACCAGGAAGACATCCGCTACCCCGAAAACGGCTACGGCCTGGCGCGCACCAACCAGTTCATCGTCAACCTGCCCAATGCCAAGGCGGTGCGCTGGTGGGTCGGCGACGAGTTCTTCGACCCCCAGACCGGGCACATCGAAGACTACCAGCGCACCCTGCATTTCGACACCGGCCTGCTGAGCCGCAGCTTCGTGTGGGTGTCGCCGCAGGGCCGGCGCGTGGCGGTCGAGAGCACCCGCCTCGTGAGCTTCGAGCGGCAGGCGATCGTGGCGTTGCGCTACCGGCTGCGGCCGCTCGATGGCGCGGCCGACATCGTGATCGAATCGGCGATCGACGCGGGAAGGCGCGAGATCGCCACCAGCGACGACCCGCGGGTCGGCTCCAGCCATGCCGCCAGTGCGCTCGAAGCGGTTGCCCTGGCCCGGTCGCCGGGCGGCTGCATGCTCACCCACCGCACCCGCCACAGCGGTCTGGTGGTGGTCAGTGCGCTGCACAGCATGGTGCGCAGCGAACAGCAGGGCGATGCGGCACCCGTGGACTGCGGCCCCGACGATGCGCCTGGCCAGCGGTTCGCCGTGCGGCTCGGCCAGGACGAATGGCTGCAGCTTGACAAGACCATCGCGCTGGTCACCTCCGGCCTGTGGCCGGTGGACGAACTGCCCGACCATGCCCGCACCGAGCTCGACCAGGCCTGCGAGGCCGGCTTCGACAGTTTGTGCGATGCGCAGCATGCCTTCATGGACCGCTTCTGGCGCGACGCCGACGTCGAGATCGACGGTGACCCGGCCATGCAGCAAGGCCTGCGCTTCAACCAGCTGCACCTGCTGCAGTCGGTCGGCCGCGACGGCCACAGCAACGTGGCGGCCAAGGGCGTCACCGGCTCTGGCTACGACGGCCACTACTTCTGGGACACCGAGATCTATGTGTTCCCGGTGATGCTCCACACCCAGCCCGCCGTGGCACGCAAGCTGCTCGAGTTCCGCTTCCACACGCTCGACGCGGCCCGTGCCCGGGCGCGCGAGATGTCCCATCCGCAGGGCGCCTTGTACCCGTGGCGCACCATTGCCGGCGAAGAATGCTCTTCGTACTTCCCGGCAGGCACGGCGCAGGTGCACATCAACGCCGACATCGCCTATGCCGTCAAGTGCTACTGGGACGTCACTGGCGACGAAGACTTCATGCTGCGGCATGGCGCTGAAATGGTGTTCGAGACGGTTCGCATCTGGCTCGGCGTGGGCCACTTCGAGCCGGCATCGGCCGACGGCCGCCGGGGGCGCCGGTTCTGCATCCACACCGTGACCGGGCCCGACGAATACACCGCCCTGGTCGACAACAATTTCTACACCAATGCGATGGCGCGCATGCACCTGGCCTTCGCCGCCGAGGTGTTCGACTGGCTGCAGGCGCGTCACCCAGAGGCGCTGACCGCGCTGGCCGCCCGCCTGGCCCTGCAGGGCAGCGAGCGCCTGCGGTGGCAGGACGCCGCCGATCGCATGTACCTGCCGTACGACGAGTTGCAGGGCGTGCATCCGCAGGACGACAGCTTCATGTCGAAGCCGGCCTGGGGCGCAAGCGGCTTCGACGGATCGAAGCGGCCGCTGCTGATGCACTACCACTCGCTGGTCATCTACCGCCACCGCATCTGCAAGCAGCCCGACGTGGTGCTGGCGCTCATGCTGCTCGGAGACACCTTCGGCGCCGACGACAAGCGGCGCGACTTCGACTACTACGAGCCGCTGACCACGCACGACTCATCGCTCTCGCGCTGCATCTTCGGCATCGTGGCGGCTGAGGTCGGCTATGCCGAAAAGGCCTATGCCTACTTCGCCGACGGCGCCCGGGCCGACCTCGACGACCACCACCAGAACACCCGCCACGGCGTGCACACCGCCGCCATGGCCGGCGCCTGGCTCGGCGTGGTGTCCGGCTTTGCCGGGCTGCGCATGCGCAAGACCATGCCGACGTTTTCTCCCACTTTGCCCGCCGCCTGGAGCCGCTACGCCTTCAAGTTGCGCTTTGGCCAGGCCCAGTTGCGCGTCGAGGTGGCCGAACGCCGTGCCACCTACAGCCTGGTCCACGGCGAGAGCCTCACCCTGCGCCACCAGGGCGAAGCACTGGTGCTGAACCGCTCGCGGCCCACCCAGTCGATGCCCTTCTGAGCCGCTTTTCGTCAACCCTCGAAACCCACCCCATGGCGCCCAACTTCACCAACGCATTCATCTTCGACCTCGACGGGGTCCTCACCGACACCGCCGCACTCCATCTTGCCGCCTGGCGCGAAATCGCCAACGAACTGGACGTCGCCTTCGACGACTCGCTCGGCGAGCGGCTCAAGGGCGTGTCGCGCATGGATTCGCTCGACATCATCCTGGCGCCGTCGGCGCGGAGCTTCAGCGCCGCAGAAAAGGCGGCGCTGGCCGAACGCAAGAACGCCAGCTATGTGCGCCTGCTGGAGACCATCACCGAGGCCGATCTGTTGCCCGGCGCGGTGCAGGCCCTGATGGCCGTGCGCGCGGCGGGGTCCGGCCTGGCCCTGGCCTCCGCCAGCAAGAACGCGTTGGCCGTGCTCGAACGGCTCGACATCGTGCCGTTGTTCGACCACGTGGTCGACGCCAGCACGATCAGCCACGGCAAGCCGCACCCCGAGATCTTCCTGACCGCCGCCCGCATCCTGGGCGTGGCCCCGTCGCGCTGCGTCGGCGTGGAAGACGCGGTGGCCGGCGTGCAGGCCATCAAGTCGGCGGGCATGTATGCCGTCGGCGTGGGCGATGCGGCCGTGCTCACCGAGGCCGACCGCGTGCTTTCCGATCTCACCCATTTCAGGCCCTCCGACTACCTGCACTGATCCGTCAGCGCAGCCACCCGCCCGTACCTCGTTCCCCAGCCCATCCGTCAGCAGGCGGAAGGCGTTTCGCGTCCTTCAGATCCACAACAACAGGAGATTCCCAGTGAAAAAGCAGAAATCCATGGCGGCCAGCGCCGTCAGCGTCGCCATCGTCGTCCTCTCGATGGGGCTGGCCGGCGCAGCCAGTGCCGCCGACGAGCCAAGCATGGCCGACACCATCGCCAAGAAGGCCGCGGCGGCCACCGGGCTCGAGCTCTGGGGCTATGCACGGGGTGGCTTCTACGGTGCGTCCGGTAGCCAGCCCAAGGCCGGCTATCAGCTCGGTGGCGATCTGCAGCACTACCGGCTCGGCAACGAAGGCGACCAGTACATGGAATTCGGCCTGGGCAAGAAGTTCGACCTGGGCGAAGGCCTGAAGTGGGGCATGTACTACATGCCCAAGGTGTACAACGGCACGAGCGGCACGGCGCAGGTGTATTCCGACATCTCGGGTCTCGAGTTCGCGCCTGAACTCAGCTTCTGGGCCGGCCAGCGCTTCCACCGCATTGCGGACGTGCACATCATCGACAACTGGGTGATGGAAGACGGCGACAACTACGGCGCCGGTGTGGACGGCTTCAAGGTCGGCGGCGGCAAGTTCAATGTGGCGGTGCACAGCGACGGCAACAACGACAACCACAACACCACCAGCAACAACGGCAAGCGCATCAACTTCCAGTTGGTCGACCTGCCGGTGAACCCGGGCGGCCTGCTGTCGCTGACGGGCGGCGCCATCGGTGGCACTTATGCCATGGGCAAGAAGGGCGGCGCGCTGGGCCTGCTGCACACGCAGAAGGACTTCATGGTCAAGGGCCTGACGAACTCGCTGTTCCTGCAGACCTCCACCGGCCATGCCGCGCTGAACGGCAAGTTCTACAACCTCGACAACAACGGTACGGCACAGTCCGGCGCCAAGCAGTCGCGCATCCTCGACGCCATCAATTGGCAGGTGGGCAAGTTCGGCGGCCAGGCATTGGTCGGCTACCAGACCCACAGCCCTGACAGCGGCCCGATGGACGGCGTCAAGACCAAGGACCTGAGCATCGGTGGGCGCGTCACCTACGGCATCGCCAAGCAGGTCAAGCTGCTGGGTGAACTGGGCCTGACCTCGCGCAACATCGACGGCCAGGACAAGCAGCGCCTGTACAAGGGCACGGCCGCCGTGGCCTTCTCGCCCAACACCGACTTCTGGACCCGTCCGGAATTCCGTGTCTACGCGACCCGTGCCAACTGGAACGACGCGGCCGCCGTGGCGAACAACAGCACCTACGGCCGCAATGGCCGCACCAGCGCCACGACGTTCGGCGTGCAGATGGAAGTCTGGTGGCAGTAAGCTGACGAACGGCCCTGGCATGGCGCCAGGGTCGTCCGACGCCCTTGGCCTTCAGGCTGAGGGCTGCGCCTTGTCGGCTTCGGTGGTGAAGGCGTCGGCGAAGAATTCCTCGCCGTCCAGGCCGGCCAGGTGGGTGTAATCGGCGCGGGCCGACTCCACCACGATGGGCGCACCGCAGGCATAGACCTGATGCCCCGACAGGTCTGGAAAGTCCTCGAGCACCGCGCGGTGCACGAAGCCGGTGCGGCCGGTCCAGTGGTCTTCGGGCAGCGCGTTCGACACCACTGGCACGTAGCGCAGGTTCGGCATCTCGGCGAGCCGATCTTTCACCCAGGCGTCCATGTAGAGGTCGCCCGGACGGCGGCCGCCCCAATACAGCGTGGCCGGCCGGTCGATGTTCTTGAACCGCATGTGCTCGATCACGGCCTTGATGGGCGCGAAGCCGGTGCCGGATGCCACCATCACGATGGGCTTGTCGGAGTCCTCCCGCAGGAAGAAGCTGCCGTACGGCCCTTCGATCCGCAAAATCTCTTTTTCCTTCATGCCGCCGAACACATGGTCGGTGAACTTGCCGCCGGGCAGATGCCGCACGTGCAGTTCGATGCCGGGGCTCGAAGGTGGCGTGTCGTCGGCACCGGGTGCTTTGGCGATGGGTGCGTTGGCCATGCTGTAGCTGCGCCGGGCTCCGTCGCGCAAGATGAATTCGACGTATTGGCCCGCGTGGTAGCGCAGGGTGTCGTTGGCGGGCAGTTGCAGGCGGATCACCATCACGTCGTCCGACACCTTCTCGAGGCTGCTCACGCGCGAAGGCATTTTCTTGATGGGAAAGGCGCTCTCGTCGGTGACCTGGCGTGACTCCAGCACCACGTCGGACAGCGGTGTCGCGCAGCAGGTGAGCACCATGCCGGCGGCTTCTTCCTCGTGCGTCAGTGCCTTGGCCTGGTGCGGGCCGTGGGCCACGCTGCCTTGCAGCTTGCGGCATTTGCAGCTGCCACAGGCGCCGTCCTTGCATCCGTAGGGCAGGCCCACGCCCTGGCGGATGCCGGCGGCAAGAATCGTTTCTCCGCCGTGCGCAGTGAAGCCGCGGCCGCTGGGCAGCACGTTGATCCGGAAGTCCGAGGTTGCAGCGCTTTCCGGATTGGCCGCGTTGGCAGCCGTTGCGGCGACTGGGGTGGCTGCGCTGGCAAGCGGGGCGGTGGAGGCCTCGTTGGGGCTGTTCATCTTTTCGTTATCCTCTGTGCACTGTCTGTTCACGAGCTCCGATTTTGCCTTCAAACCAATCCCCCCTCGGCGCGCTGCCGGCCCGCTTTCGCCGCGAACGTGTGCTCATCGTGGGCTGCGGCGACGTCGGCCTGCGCGTGGCCCAGGCGCTGCCGCGGCCCGTGCGCCTGCTCGCGCTGACGTCTTCCGATCACCGCCACGGACTGTTGCGTGCGCATGGCATCACGCCTCTGCGCGGCGACCTCGACCAGCCGGCCTCGCTGCGGCGCCTGGCCGGCCTGGCCACCCGCGTGGTGCACCTGGCGCCGCCGCCGGGCGAGGGCCGCGGCGACCCGCGGACCCGTGCCCTGGTGCGCACGCTGCAGCGCCGTGGCGCACCCGTGGCGCTGGTCTACGGCTCGACCAGCGGCGTCTATGGCGACTGCCATGGCGAAGTGGCGGTTGAGACCCGGGCGCCATCGGCGCACACCGAGCGGGCCCAGCGCCGGCTCGATGCGGAAGCGGCGGTCCGGTTTCTTGGCCGCGCGGCGCGCCATGCCGGGCCCGTGCGGACCAGCATCCTGCGCATTCCCGGCATCTATGCGCCCGACCGCGAGGGTGGCACGCCGCTCGGCCGCCTGCAAAAAGGCACGCCGGTGCTGATGCGCGAGGACGATGTCTACACCAACCACATCCATGCGAACGACCTCGCGCGCGCCTGCGTGGCGGCATTGTGGCGAGGCCGGCCGCAGCGCATCTACAACGCCAGCGACGACACGCAGTTGCTGATGGGCGACTACTTCGATCTGGCCGCCGATCTCTACGGTTTGCCGCGGCCACCGCGCGTGCCGCGCAGCACCGCCCAGGGCCAGTTGCCGCTGATGTTGCTGAGCTTCATGAGCGAGTCGCGGCGCATGGACAACACGCGCCTGAAGCGCGAGCTCGGTGTGCGCTTGTGGTACCCCACGGTGCACAGTGGGCTGCGCTCCGGTTAATGCTGAAGGGCGCTGAAGAGGGTGGTGGCCCGGCCCCATGCACGCCCGGCTTGCGCCGGCTAGATGCCCGCTGGCTTGCGCATGGTGCGCATGCGGTCGGTTGCCTTGAGCACGATGGTCTTGATGTCGGCGCCCTGCAGCACGGTCAACTGCACGTCGGCGTCGGGCTCGGTGTGGGCCCATAACTTCTTGTAGAACGATTCGAGCGAATCGACCTTGGCGCCGTCCACGGCGAGCACCAGGTCGCCCGGTTGCAGGCCGGCGGATTCCGCAGGTCCTTCCTTGTTGACTTGCAGCACCTGCACGCGACCGCTCTGCTCCGTCGAGGTGAGGCCAAGCCAGGGCCGACGGCTGAGTTTCGAGCTGCCCGTCTGCTGCATTTCGGCAAGGATGGGCTTGAGCAGTGTCACCGGCACGAACATGTTGCCGGGGAAGCGGCGCTTGTCGCCCATGGCGTCGAGCACGAGCAAACTGCCCACACCGATCAGTTCGCCGCGCTGATTGAAGAGTGGCGCGCCCGAGTGGTTCTCGATGGGCGGGCTGGTGAACAAGGCCGACTCGATGAAGTATTCCCAGTAGCCCGAGAACGGCCGCAGGCTGACCAGCTGCGTCATGTTGACGTCGGCGCCTTCACCGCCGGTCGCCACCATCAGCACCGCGCCAGGCTTGGTGTCGCTCAAGTCGCCGAGTGGCGCGGGCGTGATGCCGCGCAGCGGCAGCAACGGACGGATCAGGCCAAAACCGGTGGCTTGGTCATAGGCCACGGCCTGGGCCGGCAGTGTCTTGTTGTCCTGCGTGATGACCTGGATGTTGTCGGCCTCGAGGATCAGGTAGCCGATGGTGAGGATCAGCCCGTCGCTGCCGATGACCACGCCCGAGCCCTGCCGGCGTCGCCCCAACGATTCGGCCGACCTGGCGTCTTCCGCAACGTTGACCTGCACGCCCACCACGGCGGCATTGGCCCGGCTCAATGCATCGATGGTGGCTTGCGCAGGAGGCGGCGTGGCCGCCAGAGACTGGGCTGCCAGAAGCCCCATGACAGCGATGCAGAATGTCCCTACGCCCGTGGCCCAATGCCTTGCGATACGCATGATGCGCCCCTTGCCGCCACCGCCATGGTGGCGAAATTGCCCGCCGGAAAGCGGCGGATGTCGAAGAAAGCTTGCACCGAAACACTGGCCCGCGCAAGCAGGTGAAGGCCCTTTTCGCTGATGGTGGCGCAGATTTATTGCAACGGCCGCGCCGTCACCAAGACGGGCGAAGAAGTGAAAAGCGAGACCAGCGTGGATGTCGGCCATGTCCTACGGCTGGTCACGAGTGCGTGCCCACAAGCCAAGGCGCGATTGCCTGAGAGCGGGCAAAGCCGCTGCGACGTTCAATACAGGCATTGCGGAACCGCAGTGCCGGGCGCCTTTGTACGAGGCCAGCCGCGCGCAGAAGCCCGCCGTTCACATCCAAAGGAGACTGTCATGCAAGACTTGTTCAACCGCTCCAGCCTTTCGGCGCTTTCCATGCCGGTTAAGCATTCCAGGGGCCGTCGTTCCCTGCGCCTCGTTGCGTCGGGCCTGGCCGCCACGGCATTGGTCATCGGCTTGGGCGCCTGCACCTCACAGCCGCTTTATTCCGACAACGGTCAGCCGTATTCGACCTACCCCGCGCAGACCACGTACCCGGTGCAAAGCACGCAGCAGGGCTATGGCACCCCGGCTCGCCCGGTGGAAATTGCCGAATACGGCCGGGTCACGCAGATCGAGCTGGTGCGGACGGAAGAAAAGGGCAGGGCCAGCGGCGCCGGCGCCATCATCGGCGGGGTGGCCGGCGCGGTGCTGGGCCGCCAGATCGGTGGCGGCTTCGGGCGTGACGCCGCCACCGCGGTCGGCGCCATCGGCGGTGCCGTGGCCGGCAACAGCATCGAGAAGAACCGCAGCGCGCCCACGGTGAACGATGTCTACCGCGTGTCGAT
>JAQGNA010000134.1 GCA_028292075.1 Rhodoferax sp.
CAGCCGCACCGGCTTGGCGAATCGCTGGCCCTGCGCATGCTCGCGCTGATCGATGCGGCCGGCGTCGACGCCTGGCTGTTTGCCGACGGCCGCTGGGTCGCCCGGCACGACGACAACCCGCACGGCCCACGCGAGCGGCTTTCTTCCGGCCTGGCCCCCACCCTGCAGGACGACCTGGCCGCCGCCTGCCGTGCGAGCGGCGGTGCGGACAAGATCGTCGGCGTGAGCGACAACGCCGCGCTGCTGCAGCGGCTCGAGGCCCAGGTGCGCCAGGCCGGCGGCGACGACGCCACCGTGGCGCTGTCGCAGCCCTACTTCCTGGACGCCACTGCGCGCCTTGCCAACAAGGGTGACGGCGTGGCGGCATTGGCCCGGGCCATGGGCGTGCCGCTGGCCCAGGTGGCCGTGATCGGAGACATGCCGAACGACCTGCCGATGTTCGCCCGCGCCGGCCTCGCCATCGCCATGGCGCAGGCGCCAGAGGCGGTGCGGCGACAGGCACACTGGACCACCACCAGCAACGACGACGCCGGTGTGGCCGCGGCCATCGACCGCATCCTCGGCGCAAGCCAATGACAAAGCCGGCCAACGTCGCCGCGGAAAGCAAGCCAGCCAAGCAAGGCGACCCACGAGGCAAACAAGGCAGGCCAGGCAAGCAAGGCACGGGTAAAACACCCGCCACGCGCAAGACAGGCGCCAGGCCGATCGAAGACTACGCGCTCATCGGCTCCACCTACAGCGCCGCGCTGGTGCACCGCCATGGCGACATCGAATGGCTGTGCCTGCCACGCTTCGATTCGGCTGCCATGTTCGCGAGCCTGCTGGGCGACGAGCACAACGGCGGCTGGAAGCTGGGCACGCGGCAACGTGGCGCCCGCGTGAGCCGGCGCTACCTGCCCGGCACCATGGTGCTGGAGACGACGCTGCACACCGCCACCGGCGTTGCCACCGTCACCGACTTCATGCCGCAGCCGGCGCACGACGGCACCAATGAGGTGGTGCGCATCGTGCGCGGCGTGCGCGGCACGGTCGACCTGCACACCGAGATCCGCATCCGCTTCAACTACGGCGAATGGCTGCCCTGGGTGAAGCGCCAGGGCGAGGCGATCTTCGCGGTGGCCGGGCCGGATGCGGTCCGCATCACCTCGGGCGTGCCGCTGGTCAACCGCGACCTGGCCACCGCGGCCGACTTCAGTGTGATCGAGGGCCAGTCCATCGCCTTCTGCGTGGAATGGTTTCCGTCGCACCACGTGCCGCCCATCTCGCGCGATCCGCATGCGCTGCTGGCCGACAGCATCGGCCAGTGGCAGGGCTGGAGCGCCCGTTGCGACCTCGGCGGCCCCTACCGGGAAGCCGTGCACAGCTCGCTGCTCACTCTGAAGGCACTCACCTATTCGCCCACCGGTGGCATCGTCGCCGCGCCCACCACCTCGCTGCCCGAGCAGCCTGGCGGCGAGCGCAACTGGGACTACCGCTTCTGCTGGCTTCGCGACGCCGCCTTCACGCTCTACGCGCTCATCGCCTCGGGCTATGTGGAAGAGGCGAGCGACTGGCGCTGGTGGCTGCTGCGGGCCGTGGGCGGCGCGCCGGAAGAAGTGCAGATCATGTACGGCCTGCACGGCGAACGTTCGCTCACCGAGGTCGAGCTCGACTGGCTGCCGGGCTACGAAGGCAGCAAGCCGGTGCGCATCGGCAACGGCGCCCATTCGCAGCGCCAGCTCGATGTGTACGGCGGCGTGATTGCGGCCTTCCATGCGTCGCGCAAGGCCGGGCTGCAGCAGATGGACGAGGTCTGGCCGGTGGAACGCGCCATTGCCCGCCAGCTCATGACGCTCTGGAAGCAGCCGGACTGCAGCATCTGGGAGGTGCGCGGCGAGCTGCGCCACTTCGTGCATTCGAAGGTGATGTGCTGGCTGGCCTTCGACCGCATGATCGCAAGCGCCCAGGAGTTCGGCCTTGACGGGCCCATCGACAGCTGGCGCGAGGCCCGCGACGCCATCCATGCCGACGTATGCGCCAACGGCTACGACGAGGCCACCGGCAGCTTCGTGCAGTACTACGGCGCCGAGGGTGTGGATGCTGCCCTGCTGCTCATGCCGCTGGTCGGCTTCTTGCCGATCCACGATCCGCGCGTGCAGCGCACCATCGCACGCATCGAGAAGGAGCTCATCTTCAACGGCCTGGTGTACCGCTACCGCACCGACACCACGCAAGCCGTCGACGGCCTGCGCGGCGGCGAGGCTGCGTTTCTGGCCTGCAGCTTCTGGCTGGTCAACGTGTATGTCGCCATGGGCCAGCTGGCCAAGGCGAAGAAGCTGTTCCGCCACCTGCTGAGCCTGGGCAACGACCTCGGCCTCTATGCCGAGGAATACGACCCGGTGAACCGGCGCCAGCTGGGCAACTTCCCGCAGGCCTTCTCGCACATCGGCCTGATCAACGCCGCGCATGCGCTCGAGGCCGCGGCGGGCGGCGCCTGGGAGCTGGCCAACCGCAACGGCCATGCCCACGCAGCCAGCGCCTCGGCCTCGGCCACCACGCCGGACACCGTGCGGTCGAGCCCGCAGGCAGCGCCCGCCATCGTGGTGGTGATCGGGGTCTCCGGCTCCGGCAAGACCACCTTCGGCCAGGCCCTGGCCCTCCAGCTCGGCGGCGCCTTCAAGGACGGCGACGATCTGCATCCCGCCGCCAATCTGCGCAAGATGGCCGCCGGCGAGGCGCTCGACGACCGTGACCGCGCCCCCTGGCTCGACCGCGTGGCCGACTGGCTGGAAACCCGCGCCCGCACCGGCCGGCCCGGCGTGATCGCCTGCTCGGCGCTCAAGCACGCCTATCGAGACCGGCTGCGCCAAGCCCATCCCGAGGTGGCCTTCGTGCTGCTCGACCCGGGCGAGGCGGTGCTGCGCCGGCGCATCCGCCAGCGCAAGGGCCATTTCATGCCGCCCTCGCTGCTGACCAGCCAGCTGCGCACGCTGGAGCGGCCGACCCGCACCGAGCGCGCGCTCACGCTCACCGGCGAGATGGACGTGGGCGAGGCCTGCCTGCAGACGATGGTGTGGCTGCAGGCGTGACGCTGGCCGTTCAGCTGCCCAGCATCCGCCGCGCGAAATCCTGTTCGCGGAACTCGCGCACGACGTGGTCGACGAACACCCGCGTCCGCGCCGGTAGCTGCTTCTTGCTGGGGTAGTAGAGCGAGACCGGGCCGCCATCGGCCCACCACCCCGGCAGCACGCGCACCAGGCCGCCGCTCTGCAGCCAGGGCGCCGCAAAGG
>JAQGNA010000135.1 GCA_028292075.1 Rhodoferax sp.
TGGCGGTGGTCATCGGCCAGGGGCACGAGCCAGGCGCTGAAACCATCCAGCCCTTCTTCGGACGCAAAGCGCGTGATGCGCCCGCCCGCCGCCGGCGCGAGCGTGGCGAAAAGGCTGCCGCTCCGGAGCGTGGTCTCCGGCGAAATGCTGAGGTGGTTCATGGCGGGTAGGGACCGTGGGGCCGGTGTTTCAGGTGTTCAGAGCCGGCTGCTGCGCACGGTGACGTCGCTGCGCTGCAGCAGCGCCGGCGACAGCGCCATGCCGAGCCCAGCGCCCGCGGGCACCGTGGCAAAGCCGTCGCGCACCGTCGGCAGCTGCGTGACGAGATCGCGGTACCAGCCTGACAGGTAAGCCCGCACCACCTCCTGCAGCACCACGTTCGGCGTGCTCATCGCCATGTGCAGTGAAGCAGCCAGCACCACGGGACCCGTGCAGTCGTGTGGCGCCACCGGCTTGTGAAAGGCCTGCGCAATGGCGGCAATCTTCTTCGCCTCGGTGATGCCGCCGACCCAGCTGAGGTCGAGCATCACGTAATCCACCGCGTTGTTCTTGAGCAGGTGCAAGAAGGGCTGGCGCGTGGCCAGCGTTTCGCTCGCGCACACCGGGATGCGCACCCGCGAGCGGTACTCGGCGATGGTGTCGAGGTTGGTCATCTGGATGGGGTCTTCGGCCCAATACGGCTTGAACTCTTCCAGCGCCTGCGCGATGCGCACCGCCATCGGCAGGTTCCACATCGAGTGGAACTCCACCATGATGTCCATCTCTTCGCCCACGGCGCGGCGGATCTCGCGGAAGGGCTTGAGCGCAGTGTCCAGGTCTTTTGCCGAGATCGCCTGGCCGCGGCTGGCTGCGGCGAACGGGTCGAAGGGCCAGATCTTCATCGCCTTGTAGCCTTCGGATAGCAGGCTCTCGGCCAGCTGCGCGGGGCGCTTGACGAAGGCTTCCTGGTCCTCGTAGGGCCCCTCGGGCGGCAACTCGGTGCCGTCGTCGGTGACCACGCGGCGCTGGGTGGCGCTGTTGTAGGTATAGCCGGCGCAGGTGTTGTAGACGGGCACCCTGTCGCGCACCACGCCGCCGAGCAACTGGTACAGCGGCTGGTTCGTGGCCTGGCCGAGCAGGTCCCACAGGGCGATGTCCACCGCCGATGCGGCCCGCGTCTCCACGCCGCTGCTGGCAAAGCCGATGTAGCCGTGCAGCAGGTGGTGGTGGTGCGCCTCGATGGCCAGCGCGTCCTTGCCCAGCAGGTAGGGCGCGGTCAGTTCATGGATCTGCGCCTGCACGGCCTGCGCGCCGCGAAAGGTTTCGCCCAGGCCGACCAGGCCGCTGTCGGTGTGGATCTGCACCCAGGTGATGTTCGGGTAGGCCGCCAGCTGGACGGTGTCGACTTGCGTGATCTTCATGCTGGTTTCAGGCGGTCTGTGGGTGCTCTTTCACGCGGCTCACGAGCTGCGTGGGGTTCACGAACTGCAGCGCGATCAGCAGCCAGACGAGCGTGATGGTCATGTAGACGATGGCCATCGCGTCGACCGACTGGGGTGCCCGCACGCCGGCGGCGAACACCGCGTAGTACAGCGCCACGACCAGGGTCTGCGAATCGGGTCCGGCCGTCAGGAAGGTCAGCTCGAACATGCCGATGGTGCGCACCAGCACCAGCAGCGAGGCGGCCAGGATGCCAGGCGCCAGCAGCGGCAGCAGCACGTGCCAGAACAGCTTGAAGGTGCTGGCGCCGAACACGCGCGCGGCCGATTCGAGGTTGCTGTCGATCTGCTCGATGAACGGCGTCATCACCAGGATCATGAAGGGCACGGCCGGGATCATGTTCGACAGGATCACGCCGAAGATGGTGCCGGCGATGTGCGCCTGGTACATCACCGTGGCCAGCGGAATGCCATACGTGATGGGCGGCACCATCAGCGGCAGCAGGAACAGGCCCATCAACAGGCGTTTGCCCGGGAAGTCGCGCCGCGCCAGCGCATAGGCCGCCGGCACGCCGATCAAAATCGACAGGAAGACGACCGCCGCCACCACCTGCACGGTAACCAGCAGCACGCCGCCGAGCTGGAATTCCTTCCATGCGGCGAGGTACCAGTTGAAGGTGTAGCCGTTCGGCAGCCAGGTGCCGAGCCAGCGCTGCGCCACCGAGCTGGTGGCCACGGCGGCGATCATCAGGCCGACGTTGACGAGGAAGAAGACCATGACCAGGCCGATCAGGGACTTCCAGAGTTTGGCAATCATGCGGTGACTGTCCATCAGATTTTCTCCACGTGGATCGTCACGACGACCATGCCAGGACAAGCACTGCCTTTTCCAGGAACACCGCGGAACCGGCTTTGCCGGGCCGCTGGTGTTGCCCCCTGCAAGGGGGTTGGCGAAGCGACACGCAGTGCGCGAAGACTGGGGGTGTGCAACATGTCAACCCTTTCCGCCGGTGACCGGACCACGATAGAACATGCCGCGCGCACCGAGAATTGCTGCAACGACGACCAATTGAACGAAGCCCATCACCATCGCCACGGCCGAGGCCATCGAATAGTCGTATTGCTCGAAAGCCGCCTCGTAGGCCGCGATCGAGATGACCCGCGTCGCCCCTGCCGGCGAGCCGAGCAGCACGGCCGACGGGAACACCGAGAAGGCCTGCACGAACGACAGCGCAAACGCCATGGCCAGCCCCGGCACCAGCAGCGGCAGGTAGATGTAGCGGAACTGGTTGTAGGGCGATGCGCCCAGCGTGGCGGCGGCGCGCGGCAGCGTGGGGTCGATGCCGGTGATGTACGAGAGCGTCAGCAGGAAGGCGAACGGAAAGCCGGAGATCACCAGCGAGATCAGCACGCCCCAGTAGTTGTGTGTGAGCCGGATCGGCCCCTCGTACAGGTGCAGGAACTGCAGCGTCTGCGACAGCCAGCCGCGCGGGCCGAAGTAGCCGAGCATGCCCTGCGCGATCAGCACGGTGCCCAGCGTGAGCGGGATCACCAGCAGCGTGGTCACCCACTTCTGGTAGCGGCTCTTCAGGCGCATCTGGTAGGCGATGGGCAGAGCCACGCCGATGTTGATGAGCGTGGCCGGCACCGCGAGCTTCAGCGTGGTGCCGATGGTGCTCCACAGGTTGTCGGTGGTGAAGAACTTGCTGTAGTTCGCCAGCCAGTTGCCTTCCGCCGGGCGAAACGACAACTGCAGCCCGTAGATGAACGGATAGACGAAAAGCACCACCATGAACAGCGTGGCCGGCACCAGCAGCAACAGCGAACGGTCGAAGGAAGAGCCCGAGCCCCCACGGTCGGCGATCATGGCGCGACGCTTCCGTCGTCGGGGTAAGCCAGCACCTTGCCCGGCGCGATGTGCAGCAGCACGTTTTCGCCGGTGTTGCAGCGTGCGGTGGTGCGCACGATCAGCTTCATGCCCGACAGCGTGAGCACGTCGACGATGTTGTCGTGGCCGCAGTACTCGACGTTGGTGACCTGCACCGGGAAGGTGTTGTCGCCGGGCTGGCTCACGATGTCGAATTCCTCGGGGCGAATGGCCACCAGCGCGCGGCCGTCCAGCGGCTGCATGGGGCGGCCGGTCAGGGAGAGGCCGCCGCCGTCGAGCCGCACCGTGTTGTCGCCCACGTGGTGCACGGTCATCGGCATCAGGTTGCGGTAGCCCATGAAGCGCGCCACATGCAGGTTCGCCGGTTCGCTGTAAATCTTGTGTGGCACGTCGATCTGTTGCGCCATGCCGTCCTTCATCACCACCACGCGGTCGGCCAGCGACAGCGCTTCGTCCTGGTCGTGCGTGACGTAGATGGTGGCGCGGCCGAGCTCCTTGTGGATGCGGCGGATCTCGGCCCGCATCTCCAGGCGCAGCTTGGCGTCGAGGTTGGACAGCGGCTCGTCCATCAGCACCAGCGGCGGCTCGATGACGATGGCACGTGCAATCGCCACGCGCTGCTGCTGGCCGCCGGACAACTGGCCGGGCAGCTTTTCGGCCTGGGCGTTGAGTTGCACCAGGTCGAGCGCACGCTTCACGCGTTGCGCGGTTTCGCTGGCCGACACGCCGCGCATCGCCAGGCCGAAGCCGACATTGCGCGCCACCGACATGTGGGGGAACAGCGCGTAGTTCTGGAACACCATGCCGAAGCCACGCTTTTCAGGCGGCAGGATGTCGATGCGGGTGTCGTCGAGCCAGATGCCGCCGTCCGACACCGGCAACAGGCCGGCGATGCAGTTCAGCGCGGTCGACTTGCCGCAGCCCGAAGGGCCGAGCAGCGCGATGAATTCGCCGCGCTTGATGTTCATCGTCAGGCCGTCGAGCGCCGTGAAGACGTGGGCGCCCTGCGCCTTGTTCGCGAGGCCGAAACGTCGCGTCAGTCGGTCAAGCCGCAGCTCGGAAAAGTTGGAGTTCATAAGCGCAAAGATTCGAAGACAAAAATCGGAAAAAACCGGCAGCCAGGCTGCCGGCGCGGTCGGATGACTTCGCCTTATTTCGTTTTCTGCGTGCCGATTTCCTGGTCCCAACGGCGGAACGCGTCGACCATGGCCTTGGTCTCCAGCGGCTGCGCGTGAGGGAACTGCGCGAGCCAGCCGTCGTACTCAGGCCGGCCAAACTTCTTCAGCACGTCCTGGCTGGCCTGGGGCGCCAGGGTGACGGGCACGTTCTTCACGGCGGGGCCGGGGTAGAAGTAGCCGGTGTCGTAAGTCATCGCCTGTTGTTGGGGCTTGAGCAGGAAGGCCATGATGTCGAGCACCACGGCCTGCTTCTCGGGCGCCACGCCCTTGGGGATCACGATGTAGTGCGCGTCGTTGATCCAGGTCATGCCCTTGAATGGCAGCACCTTGTAGTTCTCGGGCACGATGCCCAGCGCGCGCG
>JAQGNA010000223.1 GCA_028292075.1 Rhodoferax sp.
AGCCGAGTGGACGCACTGGGAACAGCTTCGCCGTGCCCTGCGCCATGACTTCACCGGTGGACTTGGTGCAGCACACGCTGCACGACACCGCTGCCTGCATCACCTCGAGCACCTCGATGCGTGACTCGACCGTCTCGCCAACCAGCACCGGCATTGCGAAGTCGATCTGCAAGCCACCGAGTCGCCACGCGGTGCCGGCGACGCGGTTCAACGCCGTGGTCGCCAGCGCGATCGCGCTCAGCTCGAAGGCCAGCATGTTGTCGAAGCCGCTCTCCTGCGCCGCGCGCTTGTCGACGTAGAGCGGCGCCATGTTGCCGCTGATGCCGGTGAACATCGCCTGTTCGGCGACGGTGAGGGTCTTGCGGAACGACATCGTGTCGCCAGCTTTGAGCGCAGTCATCGGGGTACTCCAGAAGTAAAGTTGCGAGGTGAGTGGCGGCTCACAACACCAAGCCGTTTTTGATCACGGACTTGGCGATCAGCATTCGGTGGATTTCCGAGGTGCCGTCGTACAGGCGGGTCACCCGGCTGTCGCGGTAGATGCGCTCCAGCGGCAGGTCCTTGCAAAAACCCATGCCACCGAAGACCTGGATGCCGCGGTCGGCGACCCGACCGATCATTTCCGAGGCATAGAGCTTGACCATCGACACCTTGTCGCGCGGATCGCGGCCCTGGTCGAGTTCCCAGGCGGTGTTGAGCACCATCATGCGCGTCGCGAAGATCTCCGTGGCCGAGTCGGCGATCATCTGCTGCACCATCTGAAAGTCGCCGATCGGCTGGCCGAACTGCCTGCGCTCCGAAGCGTAGCTGCGCATCATCTCCAGCACGCGTGAGGCCATGCCGACGGCACGTGCGCCGATGTGCGCAAGCCGAATGCTTGCCACGCTGTTCATGATCAGCTTGAAGCCGCCACCGACCTCGCCTAGCACCGCATCTGCGGGGATGCGGCATTCGTCGAATGACAATTCGGCATGGCCATAGCCGCGATGGCCCATCATGGCCTGCACGCGGTTCACGTTGAAGCCCGGCGTTCCCTTGTCGACCAGGAAGAGGGTAATGCCGCCGCGTGCGCGCTTCTCCCGATCGGTAAGCGCCATCACGATCACGTAATCGGCGATGTCGCCGTCGCTGATGAAGTGCTTGCCGCCGTTGAGCACCCACTGGGCGCCTTCCAGCCGCGCCGTGGTCGAGATCGATGCGGCGTCGGACCCCGCACCGGGCTCGGTGATGGCCATGGCGCAGATCTTCTCGCCCTTCACGGTCGGCAACAGATAGCGTTCGCGCTGCGCTGCGTTGCAGGGCAGCAGCATCGGATAGACCTGGCCAAACACACGGCGGATCAGTGCATCTGAGGTCTTGCCCAATTCTTCCTCGACCAGGCACATTGTCACGTTGTCCAGCCCGCCGCCACCGCAGTCCTCGGGCATGTTCATGGCGAACAGGCCCAGCTCCTGCGCCTTGGCGCGCACACGCTTCAAGGCCTCGGGAGGCACGTGGCCGAGTGCTTCGGTATCGTTTTCGAGCGGCTGCACTTCCTGAGTGACGAAGCGACGGACGGTGTCGAGGAGCAGCTGAGTTTCGGAGGGAGGTGAGAAATCGAACATCGGTGTGTCAATGGTTCAGTGGGAGGCCGGGGCCGGCTCGCCGACGGCCTTGGCGGCCAGCAATGTGTCAATTTCGTCGGCACCATAGCCGAGTTCTCCGAGCACTTCGCGCGTCTGCGTACCGAGCTTCTGCGGCGGAAAGCGCAGTGGAGGGGCGGCGCCGTCGTAGCGCA
Organism: Rhodoferax sp.; assembly: GCA_028292075.1. Next base: position 1,778 of record JAQGNA010000223.1, read on the forward strand.
GCGGGTGGTTGAGCAGGGTGATCGGCGCGCCTTCCACACCTGTCGTGTCGACGAACACGCCGAGATGCGCCAGCTGTGCGTCGTCGCGCAGTGCGTCGTAGTCTTTCACCGGCATGTGCCAGATGCCGCGCGCCGCGAGCAGCGGCAGCCATTCGGCGGTGGTTCGGGCAGGCAGGCGCTCGGCGACGATGCGGGTGATCGCGGTGCTGTGCAAGAAGCTGTCGGCGGTGTCGAAGCCGGCCAGCGCCGGCAGGTCGAGTGCCACCGCCAGGTCCGCCGGCGCCGCCATCGAGATTGCAAGATGACCATCGGCTGTTGCATGGATGCCCGAAGGCCCGGAGCCGCACCAGCTGGCCAGGCCATGCGCACCGCGCGAGGTCGCCGATCGAGCACCGTTCATCCAAGCCGTCATGGACTCGGCCTGCAGGTCGATGGCCGACTGCAGCAGGCTGCCTTCGACCAGGCGGCCCTGGCCGGTCCGCTCGCGCGACAGCAGCGCCGCGAGGATGCCCATGGCCAGCAGCGATGCGGCGTGCTGGTCGACGATCACCGGGCCGGCGGCCGTTGGCGGCCCGTCGGCACGGCCGGTGCGGGCGGCAAGGCCGGAGCGCGCCTGCAACAGGAGATCCTGCCCGGGCAGATCGCGGTCGGGCCCGCTCGCTCCGTAGCCGCTGACCGACGCATAGACGATGCCCGGCTTGAAGACCTTGATCTGTTCATAGCCCAGGCCCAGCCGCGCCATGGCGCCGGGGCGGAAGTTTTCCATCACCACGTCGGCGCTCTCAACCAGCTTGCGAGCGACGGCCTTGCCAGCCTCGGACTTCATGTCGAGCGCCAGGCTGCGCTTGTTGCGGCCGGTGGTCAGCAGGTTCACGCTCTGGCCCGCGACGAAGTGATTGGCCACCGCCCAGTTGCGGTGGAAGGCGCCGTCGAGCGGCTCCACGGCGATCACGTCGGCGCCCATGTCGGCCAGCAGCTGGGCCGCCATCGGGCCGGCGTGGAAGTGGTTGAAGCTGATGATCTTGAAGCCGGAAAGCATGTGTGTTCCTGGAAAACGTTGCGGCGTTTTCAGGATAAGCGCGGGGTGCCGTGCGCAGGGCCATGGCGCCTATTCAATATCCGCGCGGGACTATCAGCGTGCTGCATAGGCCAGCTCGTTGCGGCTTATTCGGCGCGCTTATAGTCGCGGCCGAAAAACGCATCGATCGGCGCGCCGGCACCACGCTATGGTGGCTGCACTCCTTCACGCGTGCTACCAATGCCTTCCATATCCTTCGAACATTTCCGCGGCATCCATGCCGCCACGGTGTGCCCGCTGCATGACGATGGCGGCATCGACGAAGCCACACTCGCCGCCCACCTGTCGGCTGTGTCGCGTGCCGACGGCATCACCGGCCTGTTGATCAACGGTCACGCCGGCGAGAACTTCATGCTGGCCCGCGACGAGAAGCGCCGCGTGACCGAGATCGCGCGGCAGGCCTGCCCGCCGCACACCTTGCTGGTATGCGGCATCAACGCGGAAGACAGTCTCGAGGCGCAGCGCCACGTCGATGACGCGGATGCTGCTGGCGCCGACGCGGTGCTGGTGTTCCCGCCGTTCTCCTGGGCGCTTTCGCAAGACGCCGAAATAGCGGTGCGCCACCACCGCATCGCCACGTCGAACAGCAGGCTGCCGCTGTTCATCTACCAGGCCGGCGTGCGTGCGGGTGCGCTGGGGTATACGGCCGAGGTGCTCGAGCGCCTCGCGCAATTGCCCAACGTGATCGGCATCAAGGAAGGCAGTTGGGAAACGGCCGCCTACGAAGCCAACCTGCGCCTGGTGCGCCGGGTAGCGCCTGAAGTGATGGTGATGGCGTCAGGCGACGAGCACCTGCTGACCTGCTTTGCACTGGGCACCGCTGGCAGCCTGGTGAGCCTTGCCTGCGTCACGCCTGAGCTGGTCGTCGGCCTCTATCGCGCGATGCAGGCCGGCGACCTTGCCGCCGCGCGCGCTTTCAACGACCGCATCTACCCGTTGGCAAAGGCGATCTACGGCATGGCCCCCGGCGGCCACGCCAATGCGCGGCTCAAGACCTGCCTCA
>JAQGNA010000229.1 GCA_028292075.1 Rhodoferax sp.
AGGTCGTTGGCCAAACCATCGCATTCGATCTGGGTGCTGGCAAACACGATGGCCTGGGCGATCGAGGTGTCGCGCAGCCAGTGGTCGAGCAGCTTGCGCTTGTGCTGTGCGTTGTCGGCCCAGAACAGGATCTGCTTGATGTTCTGGTGCTTTTCCTGCGGGCTGTCGATGGTGATGCGCTGTGGCTCGCGCATCACGCGCTGGGCCAGTTGCTGAATGCGCGGCGCGAAGGTGGCGCTGAACATCATGGTCTGCTTGCGGCCGATGGTCATCTGGTTCACGTCGGCGAGGTCGTCCGAGAAGCCCAGGTCGAGCATGCGGTCGGCTTCGTCAACCACCAGGAACTGAACCTGGTCGAGCTTGATCTGCTGCGAGCGCTGCAGGTCGAGCAGGCGGCCGGGCGTGGCCACCACGAGGTCGGCGTTCTGCAGCTTGGCGATCTGCAACTGGTAAGGCATGCCGCCCACCACGTTGGCGATGCGCAGGCCGCGGCAATGCTGCACCAGGCCGATGGCGTCATGGGCCACCTGCTGCGCAAGTTCACGGGTCGGGCACAGGATCAGGGCGCCAGGGGTGGCGGCCTTGAAGTTACGGGTGCTGGTCGGGTCCTTGCGCTTGGCGCGCTTGGGAGCAGGCTCGCCCTTGGCAGCGGCATCGGCCACGGCGGCTTCGAATTCTGCGCGCTCGGCGGCTTCGGCTTCTGCCTGCTGGCGCAGCAGCGTGTGCAGCACGGGCAGCAGGAAGGCGGCGGTCTTGCCGGAGCCGGTCTGGCTGGACACCATCAGGTCGACAAAGCGTGCGGCGTCGCCCTGCATGGCCAAAGGAATGGTCTGCATCTGAACGGCGGTAGGCTGGGTGTAGCCGAGGTCGGCCACGGCTTGCACCAGTTCAGGGGCCAGGCCCAGGGTGACGAAGCCGTTCGGCACTTCAGGTGCGTCGACAGGCGTTGCCGCTTCGACTTCGGACTGGAGCGTCTCGGTCACGAAGGTGTCGTCGGTGGAGGAAAAGGGAGCGGCAGGCGAAAAGTCGCCCGCGACGTCGAAAGAGTCGTTCATTTAATTACTACCCACGGAAACGCCACAGGAACTGCAGCGAGGCCCGTCAATGGTTAAAAAACATCAACCATCAAACGGAGCCGATACCTTGTTGGCGGCCAGTTCGGATGAATCCCGAGACTGGCCAGGTACTGGTTGGCGCAACTTTGTGCGCCAGGTGCATGAAGGGAGATGTGCAAAGTGCACTGTGATTCAGTGCAGCCTCGAATTATAAACCGGATTCGGGTTTTCACCTAATCCTTTTGAACCTCACGCTGCCGTAAGGCGCAAAAAATGTTCCCGGTAGTGGGCGAGCTCCTCGATCGACTCGTGCACGTCGGCCAGCGCCGTGTGCTTCTGCTGCTTCTTGAAGGCCGAAGCCACCTCGGGCCGCCAGCGCTTGGCCAGTTCCTTCAGGGTGCTGACATCGAGGTTGCGGTAGTGGCAGAAGGCCTCGAGCCGCGGCATGTACTTGACCAAAAAGCGCCGGTCCTGCCCGATGGTGTTGCCGCACATCGGCGAGGCCCCGCGCGGCACGTACTTCAGCAGGAAGTCGATGATCTGTTTCTCGGCCTCCGCCTCGGTGATGGTGGACGCCTTCACCTTGTCGATCAGCCCGCTGCGGCCATGCGTGCCCTTGTTCCAGGCGTCCATGCCGTCGAGCAAAGTGTCCGGCTGGTGAATGACGACCACCGGGCCTTCGATGCGGGGGCTGAGATGCGGGCCCGTGACGATGACCGCAATTTCGATCAGGCGCTCGCATTCCGGGTCGAGGCCGGTCATTTCGCAATCGATCCACACCAGGTTCTGGTCGGATTTGGCCAGCGGAATCTCCACGGCGGGTATGCCTGGTGCGGTCGGGGTGTTCGGTTCTGCCATGCAGGCGATTGTCACCGATGGCCTACACTTCGGCCCGATGTTCACCCCCGACGCTTCCGCTTTTCTGACGCCTTCCATGGCCCTTACGCTGGCTTTCGCGGCCGCGTTGGCGGTGGGGCTGCTGCTCAAGTTTTGGCTGGCCTCGCGCCAGATCCGCCATGTGGCCCGCCACCGGAACGACGTGCCCCTGGCCTTTCGCGGCACCATCACGCCCGCGGCACACCGCAAGGCCGCCAACTACACCATCGCAAAGGCGCGCTTTGGGCTGCTCGAGATGGCCCTCGGCGCCGCGGTGCTGCTGGCCTGGACTTTGCTCGGTGGCCTGAACGCCCTGAACCAGGTGCTGATGGCCTGGATGGGCGGCGGCATGCTGCAGCAACTGGCGCTGCTGGTCGGCTTTGTGCTCATCGGCGGTCTGATCGACCTGCCCCTGACCCTGTATCAGACCTTTGTCATCGAGGAACGCTTCGGCTTCAACAAGATGACATTGAAGCTGTGGCTTGCGGATGCGCTGAAGTCGAGTGCCGTGGGCGCCCTGATCGGCCTGCCGATTGCAGCGCTCATCCTGTGGTTGATGGGTGCGGCCGGCAGCCTCTGGTGGCTATGGGCGTGGAGCGCCTGGATGGGCTTCAACCTGCTGCTGCTGATGGTCTACCCCACGTTCATCGCTCCGCTGTTCAACAAGTTCAAGCCGCTCGACGACGAGACGCTGAAAGCCCGCGTGACCGCCTTGATGCAGCGTTGCGGGTTTGCGGCCAAGGGCCTGTTCGTGATGGACGGCAGCCGCCGCAGCGCCCATGCCAACGCCTACTTCACCGGCTTCGGGGCGGCCAAGCGAGTGGTCTTTTATGACACCCTGCTGGCCAAGCTTTCACCCGGCGAGGTCGACGCCGTGCTCGCGCACGAGCTGGGCCACTTCAAACACAAGCACATCGTGCAGCGCATCGCCACCATGTTCGCGCTGAGCCTGCTGGGCTTTGCGCTGCTGGGATGGCTGTCGGGCCAGGTGTGGTTCTACACCGGCCTGGGCGTGTCGCCCAACCTGCTGGCATCGGGCGCATCGCAGGCACTGACGCAAGGCTCGGCCGCGCTCACCGGCGCTGCCCCGAACGATGCGCTGGCGCTGCTGCTGTTCCTGATGGCGGTGCCGCAGTTCAGCTTTTTCATCTCGCCGCTATCGGCGCTGATGTCGCGCAAGCACGAGTTCCAGGCCGACGCCTATGCAGTGGCCCAGACCAGCGGCGCAGACCTTTCGGCCGCCCTGCTGAAGCTGTACGAGGACAACGCATCGACGCTCACGCC
>JAQGNA010000239.1 GCA_028292075.1 Rhodoferax sp.
GGCCGAGCGCTACCGGACCCAGGCATGAATGGCGTGGTGCGAAGTCAGCGGGACAAGACTTGCTGCGTGGCGCCGCTGCTTGCTGCGGTACGCCGAACCCCATGAAAGCCCTCACCTTTCGCCGTTACGGCAAAACACCCGGCATCGGCTTTACCGACCTGCCGCGCCCCACGCTGCAGCCCGACGAACTGCTGGTACAGGTGCATGCCGCTGGCCTCAACCCGATCGACAACATGGTTCCGAAGGGCACCTTCAAGCCGGTGTTGCACTTTGCACTGCCCGCCACCCTGGGCAGCGACCTGGCCGGCGTGGTGCTGGAGGTGGGCAGCCGGGTGACGCGCTTCAAGCCGGGCGATGCGGTGTTCGCCAGCATCTTCGACCTGGGGCGCGGCGCGCTCGCCGAATTTGCGGTGGTGCCCGAGCATGCGGCCGCGCCCAAGCCGGCCAACCTCGACTTCGTGCAGGCGGCGGCGATGCCGATGGTCTCGCTCACCGCGTGGCAGGCGCTGAAAGAGCGGGCCCAGGTGCGGCCAGGACAAAAGGTGTTCAGTCCGGCCGGTTCGGGCGGCATCGGCACCATCGCGGTCCAGCTGGCCAAGCACTTCGGTGCCTGGGTCGCCACGACCACCAGCACGGGCAACGTCGAATGGGTGCGCGGCCTGGGCGCGGACGAGGTGGTCGACTACCGCAAGGCCGCTTTCGAGCAGGTGCTGAGCGGCTACGACGTGGCCCTGGGCACGCTGCGTGGCGACGCGGTGGAGAAGTCGATCGGCATCCTCAGGCCGGGTGGCAGGATGGTTTCGCTGGTGGGCCCGCTCGACGCCGCGTTCGGCCGTGCGCGCAAGCTCAACTGGCTGCTGACCCTGCTCTTCGGCTGGATGAGCCGCAAGGTCATCCGCCTCGCCCGGCAACGCGACGCCAGCTACTCGTTCCTGTTCGTTCGGCCCGACGGCGAGCAACTGGCCGCCATCGGTGAACTGCTGGCCTCCGGGCGCATCCGCCCGGTCATCGACAAGGTGTTTCCCTTCGACCAGGCCATCGAGGCGCTGGCCTATCTGGAACAGGGTCGGGCCAAAGGCAAGGTGGTTGTCCGACTCCGTTGACTTCGGCGGCCGACCAGGCGCATGCACCCGGGATGCATCGGCGCTACTTCCCGTAACAGTTCTGCCGGTGCAAGTCTTCAACCGGTGATGCGGTGTCACGGCACCGACGCAATCGGTTCCTACGATTTGGTTTGGGCGCACTCGACCGGGGCGCTCCAACCCAACAAGGAGGAATCAGATGACCCCGTTCATCCGCAAGATCGCCAGCAGCCTGGTGCTCGTTCTGGCCGCGCCGTTCGCCTCGGCCACCGTACTCGGCTTCGACGACATCGCCAGCCCCGACGGCTATGCAGCCGTGCCGGGCCACTACGGTGGCCTGGACTGGAGCGGCTCGACATGGGCTGCGTTCAATGCACCGCAGGAGCCGTTCGCCGCGCATTCCGGCGACTGGCGTGTGGCAACCGAATTCGGCGGCGACGATGCGGCCAGCAGCATCCGCTTCATGTCGCCCACGGTGTTCGACGGCGCCTGGTTCGCGGGCTTCGAGGACGTGGCCGTTACCTTCCTGATGTACGCGGGCGGCCAGCTGGTGGCGACATCGGCGGCGCTCGGCCTTTCGGGTACGCCGACGTTCCTTTCCAGCGGCTTTGATGGCCTGGTTGACACGCTGGTGGTGACCAGCCCCTTCCAGGGCGGCTTCGTCATGGACGACTTCAGCTTCCACGCGGCCAACACCGTGCCCGAACCCGGCTCGATGCTGCTGGTGCTGGCCGGCATCGGCATGGCGATCGTCCACCGCCGCCGCAGCGCCTGAGCCGCCACCACGCATTCAGCCCCCGCAGTCAGCCCCGCATTCATCTTCCACGCTCACGAGGTTCCCCATGAACAACCCCAACCGCCGCGGCTTCCTGCGCGCCGTCGGCACGGCCGCCGGCGCCACCGCCGCCATGACCACCTTCCCGCCCGCCATCGCGCGCGCGCTGTCGATCAACGCCGCAAGGCGGTCCGGCACGATCGAGGATGTGCAGCACATCGTCATCCTGACCCAGGAAAACCGCTCCTTCGACCATTACTTCGGCACGCTGAACGGGGTGCGCGGCTTTGCCGACCGCTTTCCCATTCCGGTGGCCGATTCGGCCGGCATCGCGGGCAAGAACGTGTGGTTCCAGCCCAGCCGCAAGGCGACCGACCCGACCCGTGTGCTCGCACCATTCCATCTGGACACCGTGCGGCAGTTTCCGCTGATGCGGGTCGAGGGCACGCCCCATGGCTGGGACAACTGCCAGAGCGCCTGGGACCACGGCCGCATGAACGCCTGGCCGGTGAGCAAGCAGAACCATTCCATGGGCCATTACGCCCAGGCCGACCTGCCCTTCCAGTGGGCCATGGCCAATGCCTTCACGTTGTGCGATGCCTACCACTGCGCTTCGCAGACCGGCACCAACCCCAACCGCCTGTTCCTGTTCACCGGCACCAACGATCCATCCGGCCGCGGCCACGGCCCGGCCACCTACAACGACTACGACTGGTTCGACAGCGACCACGGTGACGGCGGCTACACCTGGACGACCTATCCCGAGCGCCTCGAAGCGGCCGGTGTCAGCTGGCAGGTGTACGAAGACATGGCGGACAACTTCACCGACAACCCACTTGCCGGCTTCAAGAACTTCCGCGATGCCTGGTTCCGCAAGCCGGGCTATTCCGAAGCCCTGCGGCAAAAGGGCGTGAGCACCCGCCATCTCGACCTGCTGCGGGCCGACGTGCTGGCAGACAAGCTGCCCCGCGTGTCCTGGATCGTCGGGCCTTCCGCGGATTCGGAACACCCCGGCCCTTCCAGCCCCGCCCAGGGCGCCGACTACACGGCGCGGGTGCTCGACTGCCTGACGGCCAACCCCGACGTCTGGGCCAAGACGGTGTTCTTCATCAACTTCGACGAGAACGACGGCTTCTTCGACCATGTGCCGCCACCGTCCGCACCCTCCTACGAGCGCTGGAACGCCGACCCGGCGCGGGCTGCGCTGGCCGGCGGCTCCACGGTGGACACCACGGGCGAGTACCACGAGGTCATGCTGCCGTACGACGGCTATGCCAACGACCCGACCGAACAGGCGCTGCTGCACCGGCCGTACGGCATGGGCCCCCGCGTGCCGATGTACGTGCTGTCGCCATGGAGCCGTGGCGGCTGGGTGAACTCGCAGGTCTGCGACCACACCTCGGTGATCCGCTTCATCGAAAAGCGTTTCGGCGTGGCGGAGACCAACATCTCGGCCTGGCGTAGGGCGGTGTCGGGCGATCTCACCAGCGCGTTCAACTTTGCCGACCCGAACGACACCGCGTTCTTCGCCAGCCTGCCATCGACGCTCGCGGTGGCCAACCGGTCGCGCGCGCTGCCGGGGCGCACGACGCCGACGCTGCCCGCCGGTGCGGTACTGCCGTCGCAGGCGGACGGCGTGCGGCCATCGCGCGCCCTGCCCTACGACCTGCAGGCCACCTGCAAGGTGATTGCAGGCGCCACCATGGCGTCGGCGCGGGTCCAGGTGACGTTCAGCAACACCGGCGGCCAGGCCGCGGTGTTCCATGTGTACGACCGCCGCAATCTGGGCGGCATTCCGCGGCGCTACACCGTCGAGCCGGGCAAGGAACTGACCGGCAGCTGGGCACCTGCGGCCGGCGGCGCCTACGATCTGTGGGTGCTGGCGCCCAACGGCTGGCACCGCCACTTGACCGGCAACGCCTACCGGGCCGTGGCCGCGGGGCAGGCGAATCCGGACGTGCAGGCCAGCTGCGACCCCGTGAGCGGCGACCTCGTGCTGAAGCTGGTCAACGCGGGCGCCGCGCCCTGCAGCTTCATGGTCACCGCCAACGCCTACACCACGCGCCAGAGCGAGCACAAGGTGGTGGCCCGCAGCGAAACCGTGGTGCGCCTGCCTTTGGCGGCCAGCGGCAACTGGTACGACTTCAGCGTCCGGGTCGTGGGCCAGAACGACTACAGCCGCCGCCTGGCCGGCCGGCTCGAGACCGGAAAGCCCTCGTTCTCCGACCCGGCCATGTTCGGCCAGGCGGTGGGCGAGCAGCTGCGCATCGGCTAGCGGGCGCCAACCACGGGCGGCAGGCCGTCCCGGCGCGGGCCGCCCCGCCGTGGCGCCCAGCCATCGATGGCCAGCGGTGGCCATGACAGCCATGGACCCGGCACGGACCGCAATGGCCGCGATGGCCCGCCATCGACCGCCATGTGTCGGATTAAGCCGATTGGATGACGCAATTGGCACGGTGCAACCCGCCGTTGAAAACGAAGATCTGGCCCTACCGCCTCTGCGTTTTCACGAAGGACCCGCGCCATGTTCAGCCAGCAAGAGCAATCCCTCCGCACCGCCGATCCCGACCTCTGGGCCATCGTCCAGCGCGAGAACCGCCGCCAGGAAGAGCACATCGAGCTCATCGCCAGCGAAAACTACACCTCCCCGGCGGTGATGGCCGCCCAGGGCAGCCAGCTGACCAACAAGTACGCCGAGGGCTATCCGGGCCGGCGCTACTACGGCGGCTGCGAGTTCGTCGACCAGGCAGAGCAGCTGGCCCTGGACCGCGTGCGGGCCCTGTTCGGCGCCGACCTGCACGGCTGGGCCGCCAACGTGCAGCCGCATTCCGGCGCCCAGGCCAACGAGGCGGTGTTCATGGCCACCATGAAGCCGGGCGACACCTTCATGGGCATGAGCCTGGCCGAGGGCGGCCACCTGTCGCACGGCATGGCGCTGAACATGAGCGGCAAGTGGTTCAACGTGGTGAGCTACGGCCTGAACGAGCGCGAAGAGATCGACTACGACGCCATGGAAAGCAAGGCGCAGGCATGCCGGCCCAAGATCATCATCGCCGGCGCTTCGGCCTATGCGCTGCGCATCGACTTCGAACGCTTCGCCAGGGTGGCCAAGGCGGTGGGCGCGCTGCTCATGGTCGACATGGCGCATTACGCGGGCCTGATCGCCGCGGGCGAGTACCCCAACCCGATCCCGCATGCCGACATCGTCACCTCCACCACGCACAAGAGCCTGCGCGGCCCCCGCGGCGGCATCATCCTGATGCGCCCCGAGCTGGAGAAGGCGATCAACAGCGCCATCTTCCCCGGCCTGCAGGGCGGCCCGCTGATGCATGTGATCGCGGCCAAGGCGGCGGCGTTCAAGGAAGCGCTGGCGCCCGAGTTCAAGACCTACCAGCGGCAGGTGATGCAGAACGCCGCGGCTTTGGCCGAAACGCTGACCCAGCGCGGGCTGCGCATTGTCTCGGGCCGCACCGAAAGCCACCTGATGCTGGTCGACCTGCGCGCCAAGGGCATGACCGGCAAGGCCGCCGAAGCCCTGCTGGGCGAGGCCCACATCACCGTCAACAAGAACGCGATCCCGAACGACCCTGAAAAGCCGATGGTGACCAGCGGCGTGCGCCTGGGTTCGCCGGCCATGACCACCCGCGGCTTCAAGGAAGACGAATCCCGCCTGGTGGGCCACCTCATCGCCGACCTGCTGGACCAGCCGGGCGACGCCGCCGTGCTGGCCACGGTGCGGACCAAGGTGGCCACCCTGACCCGCGACTTCCCGGTCTACGGCTGAAGACCCTCACCACCATGGCACTCAGCACCTTCGACCTGTTCAAGGTCGGCATCGGGCCCAGCAGCTCCCACACCGTCGGACCCATGCGCGCCGCGGCCATGTTCGCCCAGGCGTTGCAGGACGGCGGCCAGCTCGGCGCGGTACGCCGCGTCAGCTGCGCGCTGTACGGCTCGCTGGGCGCCACCGGCAAGGGCCACGGCAGCGACCGCGCGGTGATTCTCGGGCTGGAGGGCGAACAGCCCGACCGCATCGACCCGGCGGACATCGCGCCCCGCCTGGCGGTGATCCGCGAGGCCCGCTCGCTGCAACTGGCCGGCACGCACGCGGTCGCCTTCAACGAAGCCACCGACCTGGTGTTCCATCGCAAGGCCCTGCCGTTCCACGCGAACGGCATGGTGCTGGCCGCGACCGACGCGCACGGCGCGCCACTGCTCGAAAAAACCTACTACTCCGTCGGCGGCGGCTTCGTCGTCACGCAGGACGCCGAAGGCCAGCCGGCGCTGGTGCCCGACGTCACGCCGCTGCCGCATCCGTTCCTCACCGGCGACGCCCTGCTGGCGCGCTGCCGCGAAACCGGCCTGAGCATCGCCCAGCTGATGTGGCGCAACGAACTGGTGTGGCGCGACGGCGATGCAATCCGCCAGGGCCTGCTGCACCTGTGGGAGGTGATGCAGGCCTGCGTGCGGCGCGGCATCGCGACCGAGGGCACGCTGCGCGGGGGCTTCAAGGTGAAACGGCGCGCCGCCGGGCTGTACCGCGCCCTCACCGCCAACCCCGAGGCCGCGCTGAGCGACCCGCTGCAGGTGCTCGACTGGGTGAACCTGTACGCCCTGGCCGTGAACGAGGAGAACGCCGCCGGCGGCCGCGTGGTCACGGCGCCGACCAACGGCGCCGCTGGCATCGTGCCGGCGGTGCTGCACTACTACACGCGCTTCGTGCCGGGCGCGAATGAACAGGGCGTGATCGACTTCCTGCTGACGGCCGCGGCCATCGGCATCCTCTACAAGGAAAACGCCTCGATCTCCGGCGCCGAGGTGGGCTGCCAGGGCGAGGTGGGCGTGGCCTGCTCGATGGCGGCGGGCGCGCTGGCGCAGGTGATGGGCGGCACGCCGGAGCAGGTCGAGAACGCGGCCGAGATCGGCATGGAGCACCACCTGGGCCTGACCTGCGACCCGGTGGGCGGGCTGGTGCAGATCCCCTGCATCGAGCGCAACGCCATCGCATCGGTCAAGGCCATCAACGCGGCCCGCATGGCGCTGCGTGGCGACGGCACGCACTTCGTGAGCCTCGACAAGGTGATCAAGACGATGCGTGAAACCGGCGCCGACATGATGACCAAGTACAAGGAAACCTCGCGCGGTGGGCTGGCCGTGAACATCGTCGAGTGCTGACACAAGGATCTACAAACATGCAGAATTTTTCGATCTGGTCGCTGCTGCGCAATGCCATGTCCTACCACGAGGGCTGGGAGAAGCAGTGGAAGTCGCCCGAGCCGCAACGTGAATACGACGTGGTGGTGGTGGGCGGCGGCGGCCATGGCCTGGCCACCGCCTACTACCTGGCGAAGGAGCACGGCGTGCGCAACATCGCCGTGGTGGAGCGCGGCTACCTGGGCGGCGGCAACACCGCACGCAACACCACCATCGTGCGCTCCAACTACCTCTGGGACGAATCGACCGCGCTGTACGAGAAGTCGATGAAGCTCTGGGAAGGCTTGTCGCAGGACATCAACTACAACGTGATGTTCAGCCAGCGCGGCGTGTTGAACCTGGGCCACACGCTTCAGGAGATGCGCGACATCGAGCGCCGCGTGTCCGCCAACCGCCTGAACGGGGTGGACGGCGAAGTGGTGACGCCGGCGCAGATCAAGGAGATGATTCCCTTCATCAACCTGAACACCCGCTACCCCGTGCTGGGCGCCTCGCTGCAGCGGCGCGGCGGCGTGGCGCGGCACGACGCGGTGGCCTGGGGCTATGCGCGCGCGGCCGATGCGCTGGGCGTGGACATCCTGCAAAACTGCGAGGTGACCGGCATCCGCCGCAGCGATGGCGCGGTCACCGGCATCGAGACGGCCAAGGGCTTCATCAAGGCGAAGAAGGTGGCCCTGGTGGCGGCCGGGCACTCCAGCGTGATCGCCAGCATGGCCGACATCAGGCTGCCCATCGAGAGCCGGCCGCTGCAGGCGCTGGTCTCCGAGCCGCTCAAGCCGATCTTCCCCAACGTGCTCATGAGCAACGCGATCCATGCCTACATCAGCCAGTCGGACAAGGGCGACCTGGTGATCGGCGCCGGTGTCGACCAGTACAACGGCTACGGCCAGCGCGGCAGCTACCACACCATCGAGCACACGCTGCAGGCCATCGTCGAGATGTTCCCGATCTTCTCGCGGGTGCGCATGAACCGGCAATGGGGCGGCATTGTCGACGTCACACCGGACGCCTGCCCGATCATCGGCCTGACGCCGGTCAAGGGCCTCTACATCAACTGCGGCTGGGGCACCGGCGGCTTCAAGGCGACGCCCGGCTCCGGCTGGGTCATGGCGCACACCGTGGCGCAGGACCGGCCGCATGCGCTCAACGCGGCGCTGTCGCTCGACCGCTTCCACAGCGGCCACCTGATCGACGAACACGGCGCGGCCGGCGTCGCCCACTGAGGAACACAACCATGTTGCAAATCGACTGTCCCTGGTGCGGCAAGCGCGCCGAGAGCGAATTCACCTGCGGCGGCGAGGGCGGCATCGTGCGGCCCGTGGCGACCGAAGGCATGAGCGACGCCGCGTGGGGCGACTACGTCTTCATGCGGCGCAATCCCAAGGGCCTGCACCACGAACAATGGCGGCATTCGAGCGGCTGCGGCCGCTGGTTCAACGCCCTGCGCGACACCGTGAGCTACCGATTCGAGGCGGTGTGGAAGATCGGTGCGCAGGTGCCACCGGCCGCGGTACCGCATGTCAACACCGGAGGACCGGCATGAGCACCCGCCTTTCATCCGGCGGCCGCATCGACCGCCAGCGCACCGTCAACTTCACTTTCAATGGCCGGGCCTACCAGGGCCTGCAGGGCGACACCCTCGCATCGGCGCTGCTGGCCAACGGCGTCTCGCTGGTGGCCCGCAGCTGGAAGTACCACCGCCCGCGCGGCATCCTGTCGGCCGGGGTCGAGGAGCCGAACGCGCTGGTGCAGCTGTTCGATGGCGCGCGCACCGTGCCCAATGCCCGCATGACCGAGGTGGCGCTGGTCGAGGGCCTGGTCGCCCGCTCCATCCACGCGAGCCCGAGCATCGAGTTCGACATCCGGGCGGTCAACGGCTGGTTCTCGCGCCTGATGCCGGCCGGCTTCTACTACAAGACCTTCATGGCCTCGCAGGCGGCATGGCACTTCTTCGAGAAGCACATCCGCAAGGCGAGCGGGCTGGGCGAGTCGCCCACCGAGCGCGATCCTGACCTGTACGACAAGCGCTATGCCCACTGCGACGTGCTGGTGGTGGGCGCCGGCATCGCCGGGCTGACGGCCGCGCTGGTGGCCAGCCGCTCGGGCGCGCGTGTGATCCTGTGCGACGAGCAGGCGGAGGCCGGCGGCTGGCTGCTGTCGGATGACACGCCCGTCGACGGCCTGCCCGCCGCGCAGTGGGTGGCCCGCACGCTGGCCGAGCTGTCGGCCCTGCCCGAGGTGACGCTGCTGCCCCGCACCACCGCCTTCGGCTACCTCGATCACGACCTGGTGACGCTGGCCGAGCGCCGTGGCGACCATCTGCCCGAAGGCCAGGGCCCGGTGTTCCGTGAACGCCTGTGGCGGGTCCGGGCCAGGCAGGTGGTGCTGGCCACCGGCGCGCACGAGCGGCCGCTGGTCTTCGGCAACAACGATCTTCCGGGCGTGATGCTGGCCGGTGCGGTTTCCATCTACGTGCGCCGCTATGCCGTGCTGCCGGGCCGCAACGCGGTGGTCTTCACCAACAACGACGCCGGCTACGACGCCGCGCTGGCCCTGCGCGGTGCGGGCGCCGCGGTGACGGTGGTCGACGCGCGCCCGGTGCCGAGCGGCACTCAAAGTCAGCAGGCGAAGACCGCCGGCATCGCGATTCTGTCCGGCCACGTCGTGACCGAAGCGCGCGGCGGCAAGCGGGTGGGCTCGGTGGTGGTCCAGGCGATCGACGCCCAGGACCGGCTGACCGGTGCCTCGCGCACCCTGGCCTGCGACCTGGTGGCCATGTCGGGCGGCTTCAGTCCGGTGATCCACCTGCAATGCCAGGCCGGCAGCAAGGCGGTGTGGGACGACCGCCGCGCCGCGTTCCTGCCGGGCAAGCCGGCGCAGTCGGAACGTTCGGCCGGCGCCTGCCACGGGATGCGGACGCTGGACGACTGCGCGCACGACGGCCTGGCCGCTGGCGTTGCCGCCATCGACGCGCTCGGGCTGGGCGCGACCCGCGCGGTGGTGCCAACGGTGGCGGCCGGTGAGGCCGGCGAACTGCGCCCGCTGTGGCTGGTGCCGCATGCCCGGGGCGTGAGCCGCGCGCCCAAGCAGTTCGTCGACCTGCAGAACGACGTGGCCGCGTCGGACATCCACCTTGCCATCCGCGAAGGCTTCGAGTCGATCGAGCATGTGAAGCGCTACACCGCCATGGGCTTCGGCACCGACCAGGGCAAGACCGGCAACATCAACGGCATGG
>JAQGNA010000716.1 GCA_028292075.1 Rhodoferax sp.
GCCATCGGCGTCGGGCCCGCATGCGCTTCCTGCCCGGTGACGACGACGTCGTACCAGCGCTGGCCGAGCGCGCCGGTGACGACGCCGAGCGGGATGTCGGCATCTTCCAGCACGGGACCCTGCTCGATGTGCGCTTCGAAATACGCGCCGAACGGCGGTGCACCGGCAGCGATGGATGCCGGCTCCGCCCCCGCGAAACCGATCTCCTGCAACGCATGGGCGACCGAGATGCCGTCGCGGTCGGCCGCGGCCAGCGCATGGTCCAGCGTGAAGGCGCCCGCGTAGACACCGGAGCCCATCATCACCGGCACGAAGCGCGAGCCTTCCTCGTTGGTCCAGGCCACCACCTCGATGGGCGCCGCCGTCTCGATGCCGTGGGCGTTCAGGGTGCGCACCACCTCCAGGCCGGCCAGCACACCGAAGTTGCCGTCGAACTTGCCGCCGGTGGGCTGGGTGTCGATGTGGCTGCCGGTGGCGATGGCACGGCGCGAAGGGTCGGTGCCGGCGCGGCGCGCGAAGATGTTGCCGATCTCGTCGACCCGCACCGCCATGCCTTCGGCGAGGCACCAGGCCTTGAACAGGTCGCGGCCCTGGCCGTCGAGTTCGGTGAGCGCCAGGCGGCACACGCCGCCCTTCTCGGTGGCGCCGATGGTGCCGAGCGCCATCAGCGACTGCCAGAGGCGGTCGCCGTCGGTGCGCAGGCCGGCCAGGGTTTCGGAGATGGGCAAAGGGGAGGCGAGCAGGGTCATGGTGTCGGGCATGGATCAAAAGTGCATCAGGCGTGGAACAAGGTGTCGGCCAGGCCGATGAGGGCGCGGTCGCTGCCGGGCGGGCCGATGAGCGACAGGCCCAGCGGCAGGCCGTCGATCTGCATCAGCGGCAGCGAGATCTGCGGAAAGCCCGCCAGCCCCGCCAGGCACAGCATGCGGATGGCGCGGTTGCGGTAGTCATCGAGCGAAGACTCCGCGTCAGCCAGGCGCGGCGCCACATGCGGCATGGTGGGCAGCAGCAGCACGCCGTCATGGCCGAGCAGCGTGGCAAAGCGCGCGCGAAAGTCGGCCTGCACGGCGGCATGCTGGTCGATGTCCACGGGTGCCGTGTCGCGGCCCCAGGCGAAGCGTTCCTTCACGCCGGGCCCGAGCTGCAGGTTGTGGCGCTCGATGGTGGCGCCCAGGCTGGCCCAGGCCTGCTGACCCTGCAGGTGGCGAAAGGCCCAGTAGAGCGTGTCGAACGGCAGGCCGCCGGTGGCCTGCACGGGGGCCGGCGTGCCGAGCGCGAAGGACAGCCGGTCGAGCGTGGCCGAGAACACCGCCTGCACCTCGGGCGCCAGCAGGCCCATCACGTCGGCAGCGGCCAGCCAGCGGGGACGTGCCAGCGGTGCGGCGGTGTCGGGGCCCAGCAGCACATCGGCCACCCTGGCGAAAGTGGCGATGTCGCGGGTGAACCAGCCGCAGGTGTCGAAGCCCGGCGACAGCGGCATGCAGCCGGCCAGTGAGACGCGTCCGTGTGTCGGCCGCAGCCCGACCAGGCCGCAGTGGCTGGCGGGTGCGCGCACCGAGCCGCCGGTGTCCGAGCCGATGGCGATGTCGGCCAGGCCGCATGACACGGCCGAGGCCGAGCCCGAGCTCGACCCGCCGGTGATGCGGTCCGGCGCGGCGCCGTTGCGCGGCGCGCCGAAGTGCGCGTTGCGGCCGTTCATCGAGAACGCGAGTTCGTCGGTGATCACCTTGCCCACGAAGGCCGCGCCGGCGCCGAGCAATTGGTCCACAACAGGTGACGACGCCGCCTTGATGCCCGACATCGCCAGCATGTGCGGATTGCCGCAGCCGGTGGGGTAGCCGGCCACGTCGTAGATGTCCTTCACGGCGAAGCTGAGGCCCGCCAGCGGACCGGCCGGCGCGTGCGGTGTGCCGCCCGGCGGCAGCGGGTACGGAAGGAAGGCCTGCGATGCTTCGGAAGGGCGGGGCGTGGTCATTGGCGAATGGTCTTGCGGATCGGTGGATTCATGGCGTGGTGGCGGGTCTGGCAGCGCTGTGGGCGGCCGGCCGGACCCCGTCCACCACGTCGAGGCGGATGCAGCGTGCGGTGTGGCCGGCACCGAGCGCGGTCTCCGGTGGCTGGGCCACGCGGCAGGCGTCGACGGCCCAGGCGCAGCGCTCGGCAAAGGCGCACCCGGGTGGCAACCGGGCCAGGTCGGGCGGCGAGCCGGCGATGGTCTCCAGGCGCCGGCCCTTCTGCATGGCGCCAGGCAGGCGGCTTTGCAGCAGCGACAAGGTGTAGGGGTGGCGCGGCCGGGTCAGCAGCGTGGCGGCGGGGCCCTGCTCGACGATGCGGCCGGCGTACATCACGGCCATGCGGTCGGCCACCTCGGCGGCGGCGCCGATGTCGTGCGTCACGAACACGATCGCAAGGCCCATCTCCTGCTGCAGTTCCCGCAGCAGGAGCAGGATCTGGATCTGCACCGTGGCGTCCAGCGCGGTGGTGGGTTCGTCGGCCAGCAGCACCTGGGGCTCGCAAGCCAGGGCCAGGGCGATCATGGCGCGCTGCCGCATGCCGCCCGACATCTCGTGCGCATAGGCGGCGAGCCGCCGCTCGGGGCTGGGGATGCGCACGCGCTCGAACAGCGCCAGCGCGCGGGCATGGGCCTCGGCATGGCTCTGCCTGCCGTGGCGTCGAATGGTCTCGATGATCTGCGCGCCGACCGGGTAGACCGGGTCGAGTGCCAGCAGCGGTTCCTGAAAGATCATCGCCACCGTCTTGCCGCGGAAGGCGGCCAGCTGGCGCGGCGACATGGCCAGCACGTCCTGACCGGCCACCGCGAGCCGGCCGGTGATGCGGGTGCTGCGTTCGGCATGCAGCCGCATGATGGCGCGCAGCGTCACGCTCTTGCCCGAGCCGGATTCGCCGATGAGGGCGACCACCTCGCCCTGGCGCAGCGACAGGTCCACGCCGTTCACGGCCTGCACAGTGCGCCCGGCCGCACCGTCGGGCAGGCCGGGCGGGTGGAAGGCGACGCGCAGATCCTGCAGTTCGACGGCGAGGGCTTGGGCGGCAGGGGGGGTCACATCAGCCACGGCGCGCCTCCGGAAAGATGTCGGGCATTTCAGAGGCCACCGCCGCGGTGAGCGGCAGCAGCGAGGCGGTTGCCGGCAACGCGGCCGGCGGGAAGTTGGGCATCGGTTCGTAGCCCGATTCGGGCTGCCAGCGCAGGCAGGCCACGCCATGGCCGGGCGCCGGTTCCACGAACGCCGGCACCTGCTCGCGGCAGACCGGCTGGGCGAAGGCGCAGCGGGTGTGGAAGCGGCAGCCGGGTGGCGGGTCGATCGGGTTCGGCGGGTCGCCCGAGAGCGGCGCCTCGGTGGTTCGGTGCAGCGGGTCGGTGCTGGGCATCGACTGCAGCAGCGCCCGCGTGTAGGGGTGGCGCGGTGCATCGAAAACCTGGTCGGCGGGCCCCACTTCGACCACCTGGCCGAGGTACATCACCAGCACCCGGTCGCTCACGTAGCGCACCACCTGCAGGTCGTGGCTGATGAAGAGATAGGTCAGGCCGAAATCGCGCTTCAGGTCTTCGAGCAGGTTCAGCACCTGCGCCTCGACCGACTTGTCGAGCGCCGACACGGCCTCGTCGAGGATCACCAGCCGGGGCTCGAGTGCCAGCGCGCGGGCAATGTTGACGCGCTGCCGCTGGCCGCCCGAAAGCTCGTGCGGATAGCGGCCGGCAAAGCGCGCCGGATCGAGTCCCACCCGGGCCAGCAGGTCGTGGGCCCGCGCCAGCGCCGCGCGCTGCGTCACGCCGTGCACCGTGGGGCCGAAGGCGACCGAGTCTTCGATGGTCATGCGCGGGTTGAGCGAGGCATAGCTGTCCTGGAACACCATCTGCGTCTGCCGGCGGAATTCGCGCAGCGGCAGGCCGGCCGAACCGACGGCCTGGCCGTCGAAGATCAGCTCGCCGCGGTCCTGGGCGGTGAGCTGCATCAGCAGCCGCGCGGTGGTCGACTTGCCGCAACCCGATTCACCCACCACGCCCAGCGTCTCGCCCTTGCGGATGTCGAAGCTCACGCCGTCCACCGCCCGCACCACCGGGCGCGGGCCCCGAAACGACAGCCCCTTGCGCTTGAGCGGGAAGTGCTTGACCAGGTCTTGCGCGCGCAGCAGCGGCTGGCGCGGACCGCCGACGTCGCGCGGGTCGGTCATGGCGGCGGGGGTGATGTTCGCGATGTTGGCGATGCGGGGCGGGGTTCGCTCGGGGCTGTTCATTGCTTCACCTCCATGGCGGTGCGCAGGCCGTCGGCCAGCATGTTGAAGGACACCGAGGTGACGAAGATCAGCGCGCCGGGCAGCGCGGCGATCCAGGGCTGGCTGTAGATGGCGGTGCGCAGGGTATTGAGCATCAGGCCCCATTCGGGCTGTGGCGGCTTCACGCCCAGGCCGAGGAACGACAGCCCCGAGGCCAGGATCATCGACACCGAGATCAGGCTGGTGGCATAGACGAAGATCGGCCCGATGACGTTGCCCAGCACATGCCGCCGCACGATGGTAAAGGCGCCGGCGCCCGAGGCCCGCGCCGCGTCGACATAGTCGCTGTTGCGCACCTGCGTGGTCACGCTTTCGGCAATGCGCGCGATCTGCGGCACGAACACCACCGTGAGCGACACCAGCGCATTGGTGATGCCCGCGCCCAGCGCGCCCGAGAGCGCGATGGCCAGCAGCACCGAGGGGAAGGCATACAGCACGTCGATGCAGCGCATCAGCACGGTGTTGATGCCGCCGCCCGCGTAGCCCGCCACGATGCCGATGCCGCTGCCGATGAAGAACGCCATGAGCACCGGCGCGATGCCCATGAACAGCGACAACCGGCCGCCCAGCATGAGGCGCGAGAGCATGTCGCGGCCGAGCTCGTCGGTGCCGAGCGGAAAGCCCGGCGTGCCGATGGGCCGCAGCCGCTTGAACATGGAAGTGGCGAACGGATCGGCCGGCATGAGCCACGGCGCGAACACCGCGAGCACGATCAGCAGCGCGATCACCGCCGCGGCCGCCATGGCCACGGGGTTGCGCAGCAGCCGGCGCAGCACGTTGGCGCCGTGGCTCGGCGAACGCAGCACGGCCACCGGGGTCGGCATGGCGCCGTGAAGCACATGGGAGGTCATGTCAGGCCCTTTCGATGCGGGGGTCGAGCACGGCCTGCAGGATGTCGACCAGCAGGTTGAGCGCGACGAAGAACAGGGCGAGCACCAGGATCGTGCCTTGCAGCAACGGCAGGTCGCGCTGGAAGATCGCCTGGTTCAGCAGGAAGCCGGTGCCGGGCCAGGAGAACACCGTCTCGATCAGGATCGAGCCGCCGAGCAGGTAGCCGAGTTGCAGGCCCATGACGGCCAGCGCCGTGGGCGCGCAGTTCTTCACCACATGCCGGAACACGCCGAAATCGGAAAGCCCGCGCGCCCGCAGGCCGATGACGAACTCCTGCGACAGGATGTCGGCCACCAGCGCCCGCACCGTGCGCGCCACGATGCCCATCGGAATGAACGACATCGTGACGGCCGGCAGCACCATGTACTTCATGTGCGCCAGGTCCCACTGCCAGTTGCCGGAGCCGTCGGGCCCGGCGCCGGTGGCCGGCAGCCACATCAGCTGCGACGAGAACACGATGACCATCACCATGCCGAGCCAGTAGTGCGGCAGGCTCACGCCGATCACCGACATGAACGAGGCCGCCCGGTCGGCCCAGGAGTTGCGGAAGTAGCCCGCCACGAAGCCGAACAGGCAACCGAAGAAGAAACCGATGAGGGTCGCCATCATGGCCAGCATGAAGGTGTTGCCCACCGCCTTGGTCACCTCCTGCGTGACGGGCCGGCTGGTGGCGATGGACGTGCCCAGGTCGCCGTGCAGCGCGCGCCACAGCCAGTGGAAGAACTGCTCGGGCAGGCTGCGGTCGAAGCCGTAGAGCTTCATCATCTGCTTCTGCAGGTCGATGGAGGCATCGGCCGGCAGGATGGCCACGAGCGGATCGCCCGGTGCAATGTGCACGAGCATGAAGCACAGGAAGGACACCCCCAGCATGATGGGCAATGCGTAGCCGGCGCGGCGGACGAGGTAGGCGAGCATCGGGGGTCTCGGGTGGGTTCAGGGTGGGTGGCGGGGCTGAGGTACTTCGACGGGCTCAGTGTGAACGGGTGGTGGGTTGCGGGGTGGCTTCGACAGGCTCAGCACGAACGGTTTAGGGGGGGTGCTTCGACAGGCTCAGCACGAACGGGGTAAAGGAACTGGCTTCGCGGTTCCGCGCCCACCCACCATTCCGTTCGTCCTGAGCCTGTCGAAGGACACCCGATCGTCCTGAGCTTCGTCGAAGGGCCTGAGCTTGTCGAAGGACACCCGATTGTCCTGAGCTTCGTCGAAGGGCCTGAGCCTG